>JBEGUD010000235.1:0-16020 GCA_041179065.1 Bacteroidota bacterium
TAAAGTCCTTTTTCGGCGAGTAATGCCTCGTGTGTTCCAGTTTCAACAATCTGCCCTTTTTCTAGTACATAAATTCTGTTGGCATGCATGATGGTGCTGAGCCTATGCGCAATCATAACCGTAATTTGCTCCCGCTCTTCAGAAATCGCATGAATGGTTCTTGTGATTTCTTCTTCTGTAATACTATCGAGTGATGAAGTGGCTTCGTCAAAAATAAGAAGGTGTGGATGTCTTAATAATGCGCGCGCAATAGATAGTCTTTGTTTTTCGCCACCACTGAGTTTTAATCCTCCTTCACCAATAATACTATCTAGACCTTGTTGTGCCTTAGATAAAATAGAATGGCAACTTGCTTTTTCAAGTGCTACAATCATTTCGGAATCTGTAGCAGTTGGAAACACAAAACTTAAATTTTCTCTGATGGTACCCGCAAATAATTGTGTGTCCTGTGTTACAAAACCAATTTGATTTCGAAGTTCTTCAAAATCAATATCACTTTCTTTGGCACCATTGTATTCAATATGTCCAATTTGAGGTCTATAAAGCCCTACTAATAATTTAACGAGTGTACTTTTTCCTGCACCAGAAGGGCCAACAAATGCAATAGTTTCACCTAGTTTAACACTAAATGATATATTATCAAGCGCCTTAAACTGTGCGCTTTGGTGCTGAAATGAAACACCTGCAAATGACAGGGTTTGAATGGCGCCAACACTTGTTGGATGGTCGGGTCTCGCTTCTACCTCGCGGCTCATGAGCTTATGAAAGTTTTGAAGAGAGGCTTCGGCTTCTCTATAACTTAATATGATACTGCCTATTTCTTGTAGTGGTCCAAAAATAAAGAAGCTGTAAAACTGTAATGAAATTAATTGACCTACTGTTAATACATCTCTATAGATAAGCCACATCAGTGTAAATGTGATGACCTGTCTTAAAAAGTTTACAAGTGTTCCTTGTATAAAACTAAGAGAACGAACGTTTTTTACTTTTTTAAGTTCAAGCCCTAAAATTTTATAGGTATTGGTATTGAGTCTTTTTACTTCCTGATCGGTTAATCCTAAACTTTTTACAAGTTCAATGTTTCTTAAACTTTCGGTAGTGGTACCTGCAAGTGCTGTGGTTTCTCCAACAATTGCCTTTTGAATGACTTTAATTTTTTTACTTAATAGGTTTGTTACCGCACCAATTAAAATGGCACCTCCTAAATAAATTGGAACAATGGACCAGTGTAGTCTAGTAGCATAGATAGACACAAATACCACACTCACAATAATACCAAAGAGTACGTTGGTTACATAACCAATAAATTTTTCGGTGTCGGCTCTAACCTTGGTTAAAATCGAAAGCGTTTCACCACTTCGTTGGTCTTCAAAATCTTGATAAGGCAAACGCATGGAGTGTTGAAGTCCATCAGTAAATATTTTAGCGCCAAATTTTTGAATCACTACATTAACCGTATAATCTTGGAAAGCCTTTGCCAGCCTACTTACCATGGCAGTACCTACGAGTAAAAAAAGCATTCCCATGATGCCTTGTATAAATTCACTTTCGCTTCTAAAACTACCGTCTGGATTGGTTTTGGCATGATTGGCAAACTGATCAATGAGCTTACCAAAAATCATGGGATCAAATAAAGAAAAGGTTTGATTGATGCCCGCTAGTAGTAATGCTAAAAGTACAAGCCCTTTGTAGGGCTTTAAATACGTGATAAGTAATTTCATAAAATTATATTATTATTCGGCCGCTGTTGCAGCTTCATTGCAAGTGTCAATAAATGCGAGCATTTCTGGTCTGCCTGTTTTTAATTCCGCACTTGTTACAAAATGCCTGGGTAAAAACTGCCAGCTTTCTTTTAGTACTGTAAAAAAGCTTTCTATATTTCTTTTTACAACACCTGGCTTTTCTTTATCAATTTTTGTAAACACAAGTGTAAATACAATTCCCCAACTATCTAATTGACTAATAAATTCTAGATCGTTTTTTTGAGGACCATGTCTGCTATCAATGAGTACAAAAACTTGTACTAAATTTTCTCTCTTTTTAAAATAGCCTTCAATCATTTGCTCCCAACGTCTTCTATCTGTTTGAGATCTTTTGGCATATCCGTAACCAGGCAAATCAACAATAAACCATTTGCTTCTTGGTGCTTTTGCCTTTTGTGTACTTTCTATTTCAAAATGGTTGATGAGCTGCGTTTTTCCGGGCGTGCCAGATGTTTTGGCTAAACTCTTTTGACCGGTAAGCATATTAATCAACGAGGATTTGCCCACATTGCTTCGTCCAATAAAAGCATACTCGGGCCTATCAGGCTTTGGGCATTTGTCAAAACTGGGACTAGAAACCAAATAGCTGGCTTTTGTAATTTCCATGCTGCAAGGTAACAAAAAGCCCGCTTAATTGGTTAAGCGGGCTAATAAAAGAGCGTAGATTAACGCTATTAATTCTTTTTGATTAAACTATCAATAGGATAGGTGGCTTTCATAGAATCAAGTACAGATTGTGCCCAACTTGAAAGAACAGCTCGTTCTTCTTCTGATAGCTTCGCTTCACTATGTATGATGCTATAAGACTTAAGCGGCATTTCACCTTCTTTTACTTGCTCAATCACTTCCTCCATTTTATGGTACTGCTTGCGTAGTTTGTAATTCGCAAAATCGTCTAAATTAAAATGTTTTTTACCATCTACTACATGGTCATTGATCCACCAAGCAAGTGGTTGCACGCTAGCATACCAAGGGTATTTTGTGTTGTTGCTATGACAATCGTTACAGGCTTTTACCAAAATGGCATCCACTTCTTTTGATACCGGGTAAAGGGTTGCAATATTTTTTGAATGGTCGTCTGATACATTTTTTTCAGGTGTAAATGCTTGTAGTACAATTAGGGCAACAACAAGTGCAAGGCCTATTTTTTTTAGTAAACTCATGGTAGGGTGGTTTTATGAAATTAAAATATTTCCGGTCATTTCTGCCGGTATTGGAAGTTCCATTAATTGTAAAATAGTTGGTGCAATGTCTCCAAGTTTACCTGCTGTAAGGTTTACTTTTAAATCATTGTCTACTAAAAATAAAGGTACCAAATTTAAAGTATGTGCTGTGTTAGGGCTTCCGTCTTCATTGATCATAAAATCTGCGTTACCGTGATCTGCGGTAACAAGTAAGGTATAGCCGTGTGCGAGACCTGCTGTTACCACTCTATTTACGCATGCATCTACAGTTTCCACCGCTTTAATGGCTGCTTCAAAAACGCCGGTATGGCCTACCATATCTGCGTTTGCGTAGTTTAGGCAAATAAAATCGGCAGATTCAGCTTCTATTTCTGGAACCAATAAATCGGTGATACCAACAGCGCTCATCTCTGGTTGCAAATCATAAGTAGCAACTTTTGGAGAAGCCACCATGATTCTATTTTCTCCTTCAAAAGGTTGTTCTCTGCCGCCGCTAAAAAAGAAAGTTACGTGCGGGTATTTTTCGGTTTCGGCAATTCTAATTTGCTTTTTACCATGAGCTGCTAATACTTCGCCGAGTGTATTTTGTAAATTATCATTTTCAAAAACTACGTGTACGCCTTTAAATGTTTGGTCGTACTGCGTCATGGTGGTGTAATGAAGCGCCAATGGCTGCATGTTATATGCTGGAAATGCTTGTTGCGTTAGCACTTCTGTAATTTCTCTACAACGGTCTGTTCTAAAATTAAAACAAAAAACTGCGTCGCCTTCTTTGATAGCAGCAACTGGTTCGTTGTTGTCATCTACAATAACGGTTGGGAGTAAAAATTCATCTGTGGTATCTGCGGCATATGCAGTTTCTAATGCACTGATAGCGCTTGTGGCACGAGGCCCCGCACTATGCACCAAACAATCATAGGCAAGCTTTACTCTTTCCCATCTTTTATCCCGGTCCATGGCATAGTATCGACCACTAATGGTTGCAATTTTACCTACACTATTTTGTAAATGCTGCGTGAGCGTAGTAATAAAACCTAAACCACTTTTGGGATCCGTGTCGCGTCCATCGGTAAAAGCATGAATGTAAACTTCTGATAGACCGTTTGCTTTGCAATAATCGCAAATAGCGGTTAAGTGATTGATATGTGCATGTACGCCACCGTCACTCACAAGTCCCATTAGATGCAGTGGTTTATTATTTGTTTTTGCATAGCTAACAGCATCCAAAAAAGTTTTGTTGTTAGCTAGTTCGCCGGTTTTAATGGCAACATTGATACGTTGTAATTCTTGGTATACAATTCTGCCCGCACCAATATTTAAGTGACCCACTTCTGAATTACCCATTTGACCTTCTGGAAGGCCCACATCTTCACCACATGTAATAAGTGTGCTATGGGCGTATTTGGTATAAAGGCTATTTACAAAAGGCGTTTTTGATTGTTGGATGGCATCTGACAATTTTTTTGTGCCAAGTCCCCATCCATCCATGATTACTAGAATTACTTTGCGTTTCATACCACAAATTTACAACCTTTATTTTTGAGGCAAAACCTCAATTTTAAAGGGGATAATCTTATTAATTGCTGCATCTTAGTTATTTTTGGGTGAGTCATATAAAACCAGACCATGAAAAAGCATTTATTAGGCCTCTTATTTCCTCTCCTGCTGTTAACGACAGCGTTTGAAGGGCCTTTTCAAGGAGATGCGGATCTGGTAGTTGCCGCTTTAAAATCTGGAAATGCTACAGAGGTAGCAAAACATTTTGCAGTGGTAGTAGACATAAAATTTTTAGACGCCCCCGAAGACAAAATTGTTGCAAGTGAAAAAGCGGCCCAAAAATTAGCTACTTTTTTTAGCGAGTATAAGATCAAAGGATTTGAACGCACAGCACAAAGAGAAATTGGAAATACCATGTATTTAACGGGGAAAATTAGCGGCGCTTCTAAAAATTATAACATTACGCTGATGCTGATGAAAAAAAATGGAGCGCCCTATCATATTGTAACCCTGCGTGTTAATTAATTTCATTTTTCAGTTTCATGAGTAAAAAAAATAAGTCGGACGGGAGAGGGTTCATTTATAGCACAGATCCTAATTTTAATTTTGAGCCGGAGCAGGATGAAATCATCGAAACCTTACCACCGGCAAAGCAACCACTTCGTATTCGTTTAGACACCAAACATAGAGCTGGTAAGGCTGTTACGCTTATTACAGGGTTTGTTGGAACTGCCGATGATGTTGAAAAATTAGGCAAACAATTAAAAAACTTTTGTGGTACAGGCGGCTCTGTAAAAGATGCCGAAATTATTGTACAAGGAGATCAGCGTGATAAAGTACTTCAGTGGTTATTAAAAAATAGCTATAGTGCTACTAAAAAAATATAGCACCCACCTGCGTTAATAATCTATTTCTAATTTCAGTTTCTCTTTCAATTCTTTGAGTAACGGATACTGCTCACTAATACGCTCAAATTTTTGCTTGCTATTAAGTCGCATATGAATTGGAACATCCTCTTTTTCTGTAGCATCTACAATAATGCTAAATTTTATAGAGCGGTTATTGAACGTTGAAAATATTTGATCAATGAGCATCATGCGTTCCTGTTCTACAAACTTTTGAGCCGTTAATCCCGGCACAC
Source organism: Bacteroidota bacterium (assembly GCA_041179065.1). Lineage (GTDB taxonomy): Bacteria > Bacteroidota > Bacteroidia > Chitinophagales > Chitinophagaceae > Sediminibacterium. The sequence continues at coordinate 5,586 of JBEGUD010000235.1, forward strand.
GTACGGTAAAATGGATATCATTTTCAATTTCTAAAACAGCCATTTTAAACGTTCCTGAAGCAGAGTGCTTTTGTTGTGCTTCTAGTGTGGCGCCATAAGCGTCCCAGCAAGCCCTTAGCTTTTCTAGGGTAAGTGATTCCGCTTCTTTAACCTCTTCAATGGCGTACTGATCACCATATTTTTCACGAAGGGCTGTTAATAGGTTCTTTTTTGGGCCAGTTGGAGCAGGCGCCTCAGTTCGCATTTTAGCAGGTGCCGCAGCAACAGGTGGCACTTCTTTAACGACTACTTCTTTTTGTATCGTTAATGTAGCGCTTGATTTATTTGAAACTGGCGGAGCCGCAATTTGAATAGAAGGTATACTCTTTGTTCTAATGGCTACTGGTCCGTCAATCCGTTTTTTTTTTACAATTGCCCCGTTTTCTGAAGCAAGTTCAATGGCTTCTTGTAAGAAGTTTAATTTAATAAGCGTGAGTTCTACGTGCAATCTTTTGTTGCGCGCCATTTTATAATTGATCTCCGCTTCATTTAAAATATTAAGTGCACTCACCAAATAGGACATGCCCATCGCAGCGGCTGCAGCAATATATTTATCCTGCATACCTTCTACCACTTCTAGTAATGGTGCAGATTTTGGGTCTTTACAAACCAAAATATTACGAATGAATTCTGCAAACCCATTAAGTACCATATCCCCTTCAAAACCCTTTCTATTGATTTCGTCGTAGAGTACCATCGATGCCGCCAAGTCCTTGGCCTGCATGCTTTCTAGCAGTTTAAAAAAGTAATCTTCGTCTAAAATATTTAAGTGCTCTAGGGTATTTTGATAGGTTAAACTGCCGCCTGTAAAGCTTACTATTTTATCGAGTATACTAAGTGAATCTCGCATGCAGCCTTCACTTTTTTGCGCAATTACTTGCAGTGCAGCACGCTCAGCTTTGATGGATTCTTTACCAGCAATTTCTTCTAGGTGTTCTACGGTATCGTTGTTGGTGATTCTTTTAAAATCAAAAATTTGACAACGACTTAAAATGGTTGGAAGTATTTTATGTTTTTCGGTAGTTGCCAAAATAAAAATGGCATAGGATGGTGGTTCTTCTAGTGTTTTTAAAAATGCATTAAAGGCACTAGCGCTTAGCATGTGTACCTCATCCACTATATACACTTTGTATTTACCTGCTTGCGGTGCAAATCTTACCTGTTCTACAAGCGATCTAATATCATCTACCGAGTTGTTACTCGCAGCATCTAACTCATGAATATTGAGTGATGTGCCTGCGTCAAAAGATACGCAGCTATTACAAGTGTTACAAGCTTCGCCATCTGGGGTAGGGCTCGTACAGTTAATGGTTTTAGCTAAAATTCTGGCACATGTTGTTTTACCAACACCCCTTGGACCACAAAACAAGAACGCATGTGCGAGTTGGTTGTTTTTGATGGCGTTTTTTAGGGTTGTCGTAATATGCGATTGCCCAACAACGGTATTAAAGTTTTGGGGTCTATACTTACGGGCCGAAACAACAAAATGATTTTCCATAACAGGGTTGCAATATAAGCACAACGGTAGGCTTACCCTTATCTAAACCCCACCTTTTTTGCACATGGGTATAATTTTAGCCGTATACCATTTCTGGGTGACGTTCAAAGGGCTTGGATGCATCAAAAAGACATCTAAAAGTGACCATTCTGCGGCTAGGTCTAGCACCTAAGCTTTTGTAAATATTGAGCATTTTTGGGTTCCAATCTCCAGCCCATCCCATTTCATAACGATCATACCAATCTTTATTTTTAATGAGTAAAGAGCATTCCTGAATCATAAAACTATCAATGCCAAGAGACTGGTATTTAGGAACAATACCAAATGCAAGTCCAGTGAGTTGTTTGTTTGTTCCAGTTTTAGTCATGTATAACAAACGAAGCTTTTCAAACCAACCTAGTTTCCCATTAAAATGTTTAAAATATTGGTTGAGGTCTGGAATATTAATGAACATACCAATAGGCTCAGCTTTATAATAAGCAAACCAAACAAGACGCTCATCCATAATAGGTTTCATGGTCTTAAATAGCTTAATCACTTGTTCTTTGGTAATTTCTTTGGCTTCTCCATGTTGCGCCCATGCTGCGTTATAAACCGTTGCAAAGTCACCAGCATATTTTTCAAGCTCACTTAATTTAACGTGCTTGGCAACATAATCTGGCTTTGCTGCAAAGCGCGCGTGTCTTTCAGGAAACCTACTAGGTAATTCCTCTTTTACACTCATGGCGTAATAATACTGGTTGTAATAATTTTGAAAACCGTAGTTGCTAAATAGTGTTTCGTAATATTCAGGATTATACGACATGCCATACATAGGCGGTTTGTCAAAACCTTCTACCATCAGGCCCCACCACTTGTCTCTGTCCCCAAAATTGATGGGTCCGTCCATGGCTTCCATGCCTTTTTGTGAAAGCCATTCTTTGGCGGTATCAAAAAGTAAATTGGCTGCAGCCTGGTCGTTGATACAGTCAAAAAACCCTACGCCACCGGTATTAAAATCGGTTCCTTTGTTAATATATTTTGAATTGGTAAAAGCAGCGATACGACCCACTAATTCGCCGTTATCAGATTCTAGTATCCATCTTTTGGCTTCGCCGTATTTAAAATTTTTATTTTTAAGCGGATCAAAAACGTCATTGACCTCGTTGTTAAGGGGTCTAATATAATTGGGGTTACCTGCATTAATAATAGCTTGCACTTCTAAAAAATCTTTGGCAGTATCGGCGCTAGTAACTTCTATTAAATGCATCGTAATTCTTTATTTCAAAGTTAAGATATGGTTGTTATAATTACTCGTCTTCTTTTTTAAAAAGTAGCGCTAACATTTTATCATCTAAATCGTAAATGTCCTTTCTAAATTGTAAAGTGCCATTGGTATCTACCCAACTTGTAAAATATGCCATAAAAACAGGGATTGTTTTTTTAAGTGTTACCCATTTTTCTTTTTGTTGGTGCATGGCCGTGTCAATTTTTATTGGAGTCCAACTCGTATCGGCCCTTAGCAGGTAGCTTGCCATTTTTCTAGCATCGCCTAGCCTGATACAGCCATGGCTAAGGCTCCTGTTTTGCCTTGCAAATAGGTGCTTTCCGGGCGTGTCATGTAAATAAATATTATAAGGGTTCGGGAATAAAAATTTAACCAGCCCAAGTGAGTTTTGTACACCAGGTAATTGTCTGATGGCAGGTACATCACCAGGGGTTGTAATCTCCATATTTTTTTGTGCTAGGTAGTTTTTGTTTTTTCTCATGCCCGGCAAAATTTCAGCTTTTACAATACTCGGAGGCACATTCCAGTATGGGCTAAAAACAACATAACGCATGCGGTTGCTAAATATGACGGTGTTATTAGATTCAGATCCAACAATCACCGGCATTTTAAACTGTATTTTACTGCTATCAAAAACAAGAAGTTGGTAGGCTGGAATATTTACAACAATATAGTTGCTATCCATCATGGCAGGCATCCAACGTAAGCGCTCTAGATTAATAGCGATGGTGTTTGCGTACACTTTGATGGGTGTTTGAAGGGCTTGTAATACAATCTTGTCAATATAATTTGTTTTAGCAAGCCCCATTCTTTCTTGAAATCTATTGATAGCTATACCCAGTGTGTTGCTATATAACGATGTGGTATCTGTGCTTTTAAAATCGCCAAGTAGCTGTAATTTCTTTTTGATTTGTCTAATTACAGGAACCATCTCTCCCTTATTAATTTTTGGGTGCTTGGTGGTAATGTGTATGCCTGTGTCAAGTAATGTAATATTTGAGAGGCTTGCGTAATTTTCAAGTAGTTGTTTAAAATTTTGGCTACCTGTGTTAAACCCCATTTTAGTGCTTGGGTTAAGCCAATTTTTTAATTGGTTTGCCAGTGTCAGAGATTTTTTTGGAATACGCCAGTTAACGATTGTAGGGTCAATGTCACTGGGCATCAGCCATTTGTCTGCATATTTAAAAAATGAAAGACTTAACGCTAATTCAATATTTGTTTGCTGTACATTTTGATTAAAACTTTGCAGCGTAAGTAGTTCAATAAAACTACTATCTACCCAGTCCTCCGCTAGCTTATTTGCATGTGCTATAAAGCTTTTGGTATGGGATTTAATTTTTTTTGATTGAATCCATACATACTGGTGTTTGTTGTCTTGATAAAAAGCTCGAAGTGCGTTACTGTATTTTTCAGAAACAGCATGTATGGTAATGAATGAATCGAGTGACGCATCTGTGATGGTGTCTTGTTGTTGTGTGGTGTATTTATTTGCCCATCCATTTGTTGAGGAAGTAGCAGTAATAAATAGTAGCATCACGCGGATAAAAAAATGACTGCGAATAATTTGATAGATTGCTTGCATGCAGTGATTTTGCTGTTGCGATTAATTTTTAAATAATAAGAGCGCTGCTGCTACCATGCCCGCCGTTTCTGTTCTAAGCCTGGTTTCGCCAAGACTAACAGGTGTATATTTTGCATCTATAGCAAGCGTAATTTCTGACGGGGTAAAATCACCTTCTGGTCCAATTAAAATACTGGTATCGTTGCTATTGGTAATGTCTTTGAGTTCTGTTTTATGGCTTTCTTCACAATGCGCAATGAGCTTTTGCGCAGTAGGATGTTTGTCAATAAACTGCGCAACGGTAATAGGTTCAGATAAAACAGGTAACCATGTTTGTTTGCTCTGAATCAGTGCAGCAACAAGTACGCCCATCATGCGTTCTTGTTTTAGGTTAGACCGCTCGCTTCGCTCGCAAATTAATGGAACAATTTTTGTTACGCCCATTTCCGTCGCTTTTTCTAAAAACCATTCAAAGCGCCCCGTATTTTTTAAAAGTCCTATCGCAATACAAACGTTTTTAGTGGGAGCAGGGGTATGCTCCACCGATACAATGCGAACTACCGTCTTTTTTTTATCAGCCTCTACAATACTTGCTGTGTATAGATTTCCGATACCGTCTGTAAGGTGCAGGTTTTCGCCGGCACGCATACGCAGTACTTGAATGCAGTGTTTAGAAGTCGCTTCACTTAATTCAAAGTGCGTGTTGTTTTTTTGAATACTAGGTTCGTAAAAATAGGGTAGCGCCAACATGTTATTAGAAAATGATGTGATTTAAAAAGGTGTTTCGTTGTCAAAGCCTTCGTCAAAATCACCCTCATTCATTTTGCTCTCTTTTTGAATAAATAATTTAGCGTTGTCTTGTGCGCCATTACCAGCCGTACTTCCTGGGGCAACTGGTTTCCAATTGCTAGATCCAAATCCAGAACCATCGCCATCCCATTCTTCAAACTTTTGAATATCTAGTTTAGCGCGTAGTTTAATGGTATCGAGTTGACCGTTTCTATGTTTTGCAATTCTTACGTGTGTTTCACCTTGGGTGCTTTCGCCCATGTCGTTACTCATTACTTCGTAATATTCTGGACGGTAAATAAACATAACCATATCGGCATCTTGTTCAATCGCACCCGATTCACGAAGGTCACTCAACTGCGGCATTTTACTTTCTTTTCTTGTTTCCACCGCACGACTCAACTGCGAAAGTGCAACAATTGGAATGTTTAATTCTTTGGCAAGTGCTTTTAAACTTCGAGAGATATTTGAAATTTCTTGTTCACGGTTATTGTTTCTGTCACCACTACCACTCATCAATTGTAGGTAGTCAATAATGATGATGCCAACTTTGTGTTTGTTTACAAGTCTTCTAGCTTTTGCTCTAAATTCAAAAATATTTAAAGCCGCTGTGTCATCGATGTAAAGTGGTGCCCGCTCTAATTTTTTTAATCCCTTTGCGTGTAGTTGCTGGTATTCGTAATCTTCTAGTTTACCCCTAGAAATTTTTTCCATTTTAATTTCACTCTCCGCACTTAAAATACGTTGCACAAGTTGTGGTGCACTCATCTCTAATGAGAAAAACCCAACAGGAACAGGCTTTGTAGGGTGCAATGCCGCATTGCGTGCTAGATTTAATGCAAAGGCCGTTTTACCCACAGAAGGTCTTGCCGCAAGGATAATTAAATCGGTAGGCTGCCATCCGTAAGTGATACGGTCTAGTGTTGGGAATCCAGTTGGCACACCAGAAATATCTTCTGTTTTGGTGCGGAGTTCATCAATACGATTGATGGTTTTTGCAAGTACTTGACCTATTTCTTCGAAATTCTTTTTAAGATAATTGTTGGTGATGTTAAACATTTTTGTCTCACTCTCATCTAGTAAATCAAAAACGTCGGTGCTGTCTTCGTATGCGTCACCAATAATTTCACCACTAATTCTAATGAGTTCACGCTGAATAAATTTTTGTAGAATAATTCTTGCGTGTGCATCAATATTGGCTGCCGAAACCACCGAGTTGGTAAGCTTGGTAATTTGATAAGGCCCACCTGCAAGGTCTAATTCATTTTTAGATTTTAGACCTTCCACCACTGTTAAAATGTCAATAGGCACACTATCATTTTGCAGTTGCTGCATCGTTTTAAAAATGAGCTGATGCGCTTCTACATAAAAACATTCGGGCTTAATAATTTCCGAAACCGTGTCAAATGCACTTTTTTCGAGCATAATGGCGCCCAGAACCGCTTCCTCGAGTTCTTTGGCTTGCGGGGGCACTTTACCATACAGCATGCTGCTCATGTCTATGGAAGGCTTTCTAGTTTTACGGTTGGTATTGGTAATTTTAACGTCCATTTTTGGGTTGCTTTAGTAAGTTGTTTGTGGCGCCAGGCGCCAACAGATTAGAGCGAATATGCACCAAGATTTGCGCTTTTTCAAGTATTTCTTCGCTATTTTTCGTCCACACGGAACTAACCGTTTACGCAGGTTTTTACTGCGCTATTCACACAATTTACTATTGTTATCCACCAATATCAAAACTTATTCCACCAAAAAAGGACATTATTAACAAAACCTGTGCAAAGAGAATTTTGCTGTGATTGTGTCTTTTGTTCCCATGAAAGCCTAGCATTTACGGCTATAAAAACTTATTTTTGAGCCTCTTAAATATGTAAAAGCAATCATGACCATAAGTTATAACTGGCTATCTGAATATCTTCCTTGGCCCATTGAGCCCGAAAAATTATCTAAAATTTTAACGTCTATTGGATTAGAGGTTGAAAGTTTAACTTTTTACGAAAATGTAAAAGGAGGACTTGCTGGACTCGTGGTAGGAGAAGTGCTTACGGTTTCGCAGCACCCCAATGCCGATAAATTAAAAATTACTACTGTACATATTGGTGCCGAAGCACCACTTCAAATTGTTTGTGGTGCATCCAATGTTGCCGCAGGACAAAAAGTAATTGTAGCAACTATTGGGACTACTATTTATCCAAGCACTGGCGATCCTTTAACCATGCGTGTTGCAAAAATTAGAGGGGAAGAAAGTTTTGGAATGATTTGCGCCGAAGACGAAATTGGACTTGGCACAAGCCATGACGGTATCATGGTTTTAGCAACAGACACTGTTGTTGGAACGCCTGCTGCCACGCTGTTTGAGCCCTATCAAGACTGGGTATATGAAATTGGTTTAACACCTAATCGTATGGACGCAATGAGCCATTTAGGTGTTGCAAAAGATGTGTGTGCTTATTTAACACACCACGAAAAAGAAGCAAAACCGGTTACACCGTTTTCAAATTCTTTTACCCCAGATCAAAATAATAAAACCATTACTGTTAGTATCGAAAATGAAGCAGCTTGTAAGCGTTATGCAGGCATCGAATTAACAGGTGTTACGGTTTCTGATTCTCCTAGTTGGTTAAAAAATAGATTAACGGCTATTGGTGTAAGACCCATTAATAATATTGTAGACGTTACCAATTATATTTTACATGAAACGGGTCAACCACTGCATGCTTTTGATGCAGCAGCTATTGCGGGCGGGCAGGTGATTGTAAAAAATGTTGCTACAGGCACAACATTTACAACCCTTGATACCAAAGAGCGCAAACTACAAGACACTGATTTATTAATCTGTAATGCTACAGATCCAATGTGTATTGCGGGTGTGTTTGGCGGCGCTGCAAGTGGCGTGCATGCAGGCACGACTTCTATATTTTTAGAGAGTGCTTGGTTTCATCCAACCACCATTCGTAAAACATCTTTGCATCATGGACTGCGCACCGACGCAGCTACTAGATTTGAAAAAGGAGTAGACATTGCTTCTACTGTTCAGGTATTAAAAAGAGCTGCATTACTGATTAAAAAAGTAGCTGGTGGATCTATTAGTTCTGATGTTACAGATATTTATCCTACGGTGGCACCTAAAACAGAAGTAGCTGTCAAATACCACTACATTAAAAAATTAAGTGGTAAAAACTACCACCCTGATGCCGTTAAAAAAATATTGACAGCACTGGGATTTGAAGTTATCAAAGAAGGCATTGATGAACTCCGTGTAGCTGTGCCTTACAGCAAGCCAGACATTAGTATCCCCGCCGATTTAGTGGAAGAAATTTTACGTATCGACGGACTTGATAACATCGAAATCCCTACCACCATTACCATTAGCCCTGCCATAGAAGTGGCAAGCGCTAAAGAAGTGATCAAAGAAAAAACGGCTAACTTTTTAGTAGGTAAAGGCTTTGTAGAAATTTTTACCAACTCCATAACCAACAGTCAATATTTTACACCAGCTGTTTTACAAACGGCGGTTAAAATGATCAATAATTTAAGTGCCGATTTAGACGTGCTTCGTCCATCGATGCTTGAAACTGGACTTGAAACCATTGCTTACAATTGTAATAGACGCAACAACAATTTACGTTTATTTGAATTTGGTAAAACCTATGCGACCAGTGGTTCTGGACAATATTCAGAAACCGAGCATTTGTGTATTTATTTGAGCGGATTAGATACGGAAGCTGGCTGGCGTGTAAAATCCAAAGAGCAGGATGTACTCATGGCAAAAGGTATGGTACAAGCTGTTGCTTCGCTTACTGGACTTCCATCTGTTCAGTGGACTTTGGAAGGAAGTGAATCTGCTACACTTGTTGCTGTGGTGGGTGGAATTTCTATTGCAACCTTATTACATGTACCTCAACATAAATTGCAACAATTTGATATCAAACAAACTGTTGTTTTTGTAGACATCGACATCGCTGCACTTGTTGTTGCCGCCGAAAAACAAAAAATTGTATATAAAGAAGTGTCTAAGTTTCCGGCTGTGCAACGTGATTTGGCGCTGGTGGTAGACCGCGCTGTAACCTATGCCGCTATTGAGCTTGCGGTGGGTACGGTAAAGCTTCCAAAACTAAAAGGCACCCGTTTATTTGATGTTTTTGAAAGTGATAAATTAGGGGTTAACAAAAAGTCGATGGCACTTAGTTTTACATTTGTAGACGAAGAAAAAACCATGACAGATACTGAAACTGATAGTATGGTATCAAAATTAATCAGTGCTTTTGAAAAAGAATTAGGTGCCGAAATCAGAAAATAAGCACTTATATTTATACACGTAATTACATGTTTGAATTCGAAACACATATCAAATCTTTACAAGAAAAGTTGCAGCTGCTACTCAAAAGTCAGCAGCATTTGCTTCGTGAAAATCAGCGCCTCACTGCCGATTTAGAAAAAGCAACCAGTATGGTGCAACAAAAAGAGGAAATGCTGCGAAACCTTCAACAACAGCTTGATGGTTTACAAGTAAGTTCTGCAAGTGGATATTCGGATCAAGAAAAAGCAGCCCTTGAAAAGCGCATTAATACCTACCTCAAAGAAATTGACCACTGTTTAACGCTTCTTAAATAAATAGTATGGCTGAACTCATTCCCATCAATATTGTTATTGCAGATCGAAGCTACCGCATCCGAATTGAGCCCGCTGAGGAGGAAATGGTGCGTAAGTCAGCCAGCCTGATCAACGATAAAATAGCTGAGTACCGCCAAAATTTGGCCGGTAAAGACATGCAGGACTATGTAGCCATGGTTCTTTTATGGTTTGCCACTGAGCAAAACACCAGCACCATTCACGAATTAAAGTGGAAAGAAGCTGCCGAAAAGATAAACTCTCTCGAAAAACTCATTGATAAAGCGCTGATTTAAGTATCTTCGTTCCTATCCGTTTACTTATTAAAGTAAATCTTCATGTGTATGCGTGAAAGAATGATTGTGAACAACTTAAAAAAAGCTAAAAATGGACCAGACGATTGTCTCTATAATACTTGCCGCCACCTCACTTGTAGTAGGGGTTGTTGCGGGAAGGGTTTTCTTTGCTAAAAACACGAAAAAGCAAATTGAAGAAGCCAACGCACAAGCCGCAAATATTTTAAAAGAAGCCGAATTAAGGGCCGAAACCGTTAAAAAGGAAAAGCAACTTGAGGCTAAAGAAAGATTTGTACAACTAAAGTCTGAACACGAGAGAGAAGTGTTGGAGCGTAACCGCAAAGTGGTAGACGTAGAAAACAGACTCAAGCAAAAAG
>JBEGUD010000236.1:0-6308 GCA_041179065.1 Bacteroidota bacterium
ATAGACCATTTCACAAGTAGAACTTTTACTTGTATCACTCACCCCATAAGCAAAAACCTCGGTTTGTGGTTGTTGGTGATGATCAATTAAAATTCTGGCACCTTTTGCATTTGCAAGTGGCGCTTCCATGTTTTTGGTTCTGCTAAGTGTATTAAAATCTAGACAAAATAAGAAGTCTGCATTATTTATAAGAGCTAAAGCTGCATCTTTCTTTTTTTCAAAATCAATCACCGTATTGATACCTGGCATCCAATCTAAAAAATCGGCCCAATTGGTTGGTGAAATAACAACGGCATCATGTCCAAGTGCCTTTAAAAAATGATACAACCCAAGTGTAGACCCCATCGCATCGCCATCTGGCTTTTGGTGCATGGTAATAATTACCTTACTTGGGGTCTTTAATAATGGGAAAAAGGCATTTATTGGTTGCATATCCAAGCAAAAATGCAGCATCTAGCCTGTTTTGTCAAATCAATTTAAGCGGGTTTAACAAAAATTAACGTCAAATAGCATTTTAAAGGGTGGTTTATATGTAATTTTGCACCCGAATTATACTTAAAACTATGAGTAACAGAACATTTACAATGATTAAGCCTGATGCAACCAGTAAAGGTTACACAGGTGCCATTTTAGACCAAATTATCAAGGCTGGTTTTACCGTAAAAGCGATGAAATGGACTAAATTAACTACCGAGCAAGCTGGTTTATTCTATGATATCCATAGAGAAAGACCGTTTTTTGGTGAATTAGTTGAATTTATGAGCAGCGGCCCAATTGTTGCAGCTATTTTAGAAAAAGACAACGCAGTAGAGGATTTCAGAAAATTGATTGGCGCAACCAACCCTGCACAAGCAGAAGAAGGTACGATTCGTAAGAATTTTGCTGCTTCTATTGGTGAAAATGCGGTTCATGGAAGTGATAGCAATGAAAATGCAGTAATTGAAGGTGATTTCTTCTTTTCAAAACTTGAAAGATTCTAAGTGTAACACTTAAAAATAAAAAAAGGTCATTCTTCCAAGAGTGACCTTTTTTATGGTCGGGATGACAAGATTTGAACTTGCGACCCCACGCCCCCCAGACGTGTGCGCTACCGGACTGCGCTACATCCCGAAAATGAGTGTAAAACTCCCTTAAAACGCTGCAAATATAGGTTCAAAGACAAAAATTCAGGTTATATTGCATAAAATTTCCAATCAGCCCATGAAGATCCTCCTCAAGCAAGTTACTATTGCCGATCCTCAATCAAAACACAATGGTTTAACAACGGATATTTTAATTGACGGCGGGGTTATCGCTTCTATAGAATCTAATATATCAGAAAAAGCAGATCATACCCTATTGTGTCATGGTGCCTTTGTATCAACTGGATGGGTAGACGTTTTTTCAAACTTTTGTGATCCAGGGTTCGAATTCAAAGAAACCTTACAATCAGGAATGGCAGCAGCAGCTGCTGGTGGTTACACTAGGGTTCTTGTAATGGGTGATACAAAACCAGTCACAGATAACAAAGCGCAGGTTGCATATATTCATGCAGCTGGTACTAATTCAAATGTTACACTTCATCCTATTGGTGCGGTTACTAAAAAAATGGAAGGTCAATCACTTGCAGAAATGTACGATATGCGTGCATCAAGTGCAGTTGCTTTTTCAGATGGTATGCATCCAGTTCAATCGCCAGGGGTATTTTTAAAAGCACTTCAATACGTTAAAGCATTTGATGGTATATTAATTCAAATCCCAATTGATAAATCTATTGCTGCTAGTGGACTCATGCACGAAGGCATCATTTCCACACAAATGGGACTTCCAGGACTGCCAGCTGTTGCCGAAGAACTCATGGTGAAACGCGATATCGATTTATTGAGGTATACAGGTTCTAAACTTCATATTACAGGCGTATCTTCTGCTACTACTATTGAACTTATAAGGGCTGCCAAAAAAGAAGGGCTGTCTATTAGTTGTAGTGTTACCCCAACGCATCTTTTTTACTGCGATGAAGACATGACTACTTACAACACCAATTTAAAAGTGATTCCTCCGGTAAGAACAAAAGCCGACAGGGAAGCCCTTAGAGCGGCAGTTGTAGATGGCACTATCGATTGCATTGCCTCGCATCATGCTCCACAAGATTGGGATCATAAAGTGTGCGAGTTTGAATATGCCGAGTTTGGTAATATAGGATTACAAACAACTTATGCTACACTTGAGCAAACAATTCCAGGTTTAAAGCCTGACCAAATTTCAAATTTACTTTCTGGCAATGCTAGAAGAATCTTTGATTTACCAACGGTTACTATTCAAGCAGGTCAAGCCGCAGAATTAACTATATTTAATAGAACAGAAACAACTACACTCACTCCTGAAAACAATAAAAGCAAGTCAAGTAACTCGGCTTTCATGAATCAGTCACTTACAGGAAAAGTAATCGCAACTATAAGCAAAGGAATACTTACCAATTAATAAATAAATAAAATGGAAAATAACAATATCAAACAAGGTTTAACGTACGGCATCGTGGGTGGCCTTATTTTTTTAGTACTCTTATTTGGCGTATGGGCTGTTGGCTCTGTAGAAAATTTTGTGGCGATTTCTGGTGTTACAACCTTTATTCCTTACCTATTTATTATTTTACTAGTAGTAGGTTTTAAATTACGAAAAGACAATGGTGGACTCTATTCATTTAGAGAAGCCTTACAGTTTACTTTTGTTGCCTATGTCGTATTTGCACTGATTGAAGCATTGGGTAACTATGTGTTATATGCACTAGTTGATCCAGATATGACTGCAAAAGTGATGGAAATTAGTATTGCTAAAACACTTCAAATGATGGAGAAATTTGGTGCATCAGAAGCTCAAGTTGAAGAAACTGTAAAAAGAATGCAAGCAGAACCCAAAATCACATCCTTTAAACAAGTTTTTTTGGGACTTGGTTTAGCCATCGTTTTTAATTTTGTTAAAGCACTCATATTGTCAATTATTATCAAGAAAAACGAAGAAGTTCCAGATCAAATTTAATCACATGCAAGTATCTGTTGTAATACCCCTTTTTAATGAAGATGAATCCCTACCTGAATTGTGTAGTTGGATTACGCGTGTGATGGATCAAGAACAATTATCGTATGAGGTAATACTCATCGATGATGGAAGTACGGACAATAGCTGGGATGTAATTACGCAAATTAGTGCAGCCAATAGTGCTTTTAAAGGCATTCAATTCCAACGCAACTATGGTAAATCAGCGGCCTTGAACGAAGGGTTTAAAGCGGCCAAAGGTGAAGTGGTCATTACCATGGATGCCGATATGCAAGATTCTCCCGATGAAATTCCTGCATTAAGAGATATGATTTTAAAAGGTGGTTTTGACCTGGTGAGTGGATGGAAGAAAAAAAGATTTGACAATACACTTACTAAAAATATTCCTTCTAAATTATTTAATGCAGTTGCCCGAAAAAGTTCTGGCATACAACTCAACGATTTTAATTGTGGCTTAAAAGCATACAAGAACAAAGTAGTTAAGAGCATTGAGGTATACGGCGAAATGCACCGATATATACCTATTTTGGCAAAAGGAAGTGGGTATAAAAAAATTGGTGAAAAAGTAGTGGAGCACCGTGCTAGAAAATATGGTGTTACTAAATTTGGTTGGCAGCGTTTTGTGAATGGATTTTTAGACTTAGCTACTATTTTATTTTTAAATAAATTTGGCAAACGCCCCATGCAGTTTTTTGGCTTATTGGGTACTTTGTTTTTTTTAATTGGCTTTAGTGCCAGTATATATTTAGTACTTGCAAAATTTGCAAGCCAAGAGTTTTCTTTAACCAATCGACCTGCTTTTTATATCGCACTTACTACCATGGTAATTGGCATGCAGCTCTTTTTGACAGGATTTGTTGCTGAACTAGTGGCACGTAATGCTACAGAACGAAACGTATATTTAATTGCTTCAAAGATTGGCTTAGATTCATAGTTCATAATTTATTGTTATGAAAAAAAAGGTAGTTATAATCGGTTCCGCTTGGCCATTAAGGGGTGGAGGTATTGCTACTTTTAATGAACGATTGGCCAAACAATTTATAGATGAAGGACATGAAGTAATCATCTATACTTTTTCGTTACAATACCCCTCTTTTTTATTTCCTGGCAAAAGCCAATATGCCACAGAGCCCAAACCGATGCATTTAACAATTAAAGCGGTTGTTAATTCTGTCAATCCTTTTAACTGGGTACGCATTGGTAATGAAATTAAAAGATTGGCTCCTGATTTGGTGGTGGTCAGATATTGGATTCCATTTATGGGGCCATGTTTAGGCACCATCGCTTCTATCATCAGAAAAAACAAAGTTTCTAAGGTAGTGTGCATTGCAGACAATGTGGTTCCGCACGAGAAACGTCCTTTAGATACCCTATTCACTAGATATTTTGTAGGTCAAGTGGATGCTTTTGTAACGCTTAGTGAAAAGGTTCAAAAAGACCTTACCTTGTTTACACAAAAGCCATCTGCTACTGCGGTACATCCGCTCTATGATAATTTTGGTGAACCTATATCTAAATTAGAAGCCAGAAAAAAATTAGAACTAGACCCTTTTGATCCTATTATTTTATTTTTTGGTTTTGTAAGAGCCTATAAAGGACTTGATTTATTGCTTCAGGCACTTGGTTATTTAAAAAAGCAAGGGAAAATTATTCCAACACTCGTTATTGCTGGAGAATTTTACGATAAAAAAGAACCTTACTTACAACTTATTGAGGAGCAGGATTTAATCAATGATGTAATTGTAAAAAGTGATTTTATTGCAGATACAGATGTGCGCAATTATTTTTGTGCCACAGATTTTGTAATACAGCCTTATAAGCATGCCACTCAATCTGGCATTACACCACTTTGCTTTCATTTTAATAAACCTATGCTGGTTACAAACGTTGGCGCCCTAGCTGCCATGGTGCCTAATCATATTGTGGGCGTTGTTTCAGAACCAGATTATACATCAATAGCAGCCGGTATCGAAAAACTATATGCACTAGGTGAACCTCATTTTATACCTGCCATTGAATTAGAAAAGAAAAAATACAACTGGAATCAATTAACCCATCAAATTTGGGATTTAATATCATAAAATATGTCTACACAAAAAATACAATCCATCATTGAAAGCTCTATTGCTGTAAAACAACAATATGTAAATGACCCTGCTTTCTTGGATAAAATCAATTCGTCTGTAGCAATTGTTACAACTGCATTTAAGAACGGATTTAAAGTTCAGTTTTGTGGCAATGGTGGCAGTGCTGCCGATGCACAACATTTAGCTGCCGAGTTTTCTGGACGTTTCTACAAAAACCGCAAAGCACTTCCCTCCGATGCATTACACTGCAATAGTTCTTATGTAACTGCAGTAGCCAATGATTATAGTTACGATGAAATATATAGTAGACTCGTGGAAGGTACCATGTACAAAGGTGATGTACTTGTTGGCATTAGTACTTCCGGCAATTCTGGTAACATTGTAAAAGCCTTTGAAATGGCTAAATCAATGGGCATTATCACCATTGGATTTACCGGTGCTTTGGGTGGCAAAATGAGTGAGTTATCTGATGTACTCATTAATGTACCAAGCACCGATACACCTAGGATTCAAGAAAGTCATATTTTAATTGGTCATATTATTTGTGAACTTGTAGAAGCTCAACTATTTGCCTAATGGATATATTAGATTCAATTGATCCTTCGTGGACGCTTTTTTTAGACCGGGACGGTGTTTTAAATCATGAAAAGCATTTAGACTATATCAGAAATGTGTCTGAATTAAAATTATATGATGGCGTGGTAGATGCTATGCGCATTTTTGCAACGCAATTTTCAAAGATCATCATTGTTACCAATCAAAAAGGTATTGGCAAAGGATTAATGACGGCTCAAGATTTAGATGCCATTCATGCTTCTTTACAATTACAAATTGAACTAGGTGGCGGGCAAATAGATGCCATATTTCATTGTTCTGAAATGGCCGATGATTCACCTAATCGTAAACCACAATGTGGCATGGCTTATCAGGCACAAGAAGCGTTTCCTGAAATTGATTTTTCAAAAAGTATCATGGTGGGAAACAGGTTAAGTGATATGGGCTTTGCACGAAATGCTGGCATGCATAGTGTTTTTTTAGCAACAACACATCCTGAAATAGAATTTCCACATCCAAATATTGATTTTCGATTTAACAGCTTAATTGAATTTGCAAACGCACTTTAATAACAATGATGAAAAATATTCTTTTTGTATTATTTCTTGTTTGTAATCAACTGGCTGCGCAGTC
>JBEGUD010000237.1:0-6940 GCA_041179065.1 Bacteroidota bacterium
TTCGCAAAATGGACATTTGGCATCTGGCGTACCAGGTACTGTAGCCGGTATTTTTGCCACATACGCACACGCAAAACTTCCGTTTGCTATGCTCATTCAACCCGCTATTGATTTAGCACGTTACGGTTTTGTGATCACAGAAAAAGAAGCCTCTAGTTTAAACGGAACAAAAAAAGATTTTATACAATATTCAACGAGGCCTTCTGCATTTGTTAAAGAAACAAAATGGAAGGTTGGAGACACCCTTATTCAAGTTGCGCTTGCGGGTACACTTTCGAGGATTCAAAAAGAAGGTGCCAAAGGATTTTATGAAGGTGAAACCGCAGCACTTATTGTTGAAGAAATGAAAAGAGGTGGCGGTATCATATCACTTGAGGATTTAAAAAAATACGAAGCTAAATCTAGAACACCCATTGTATTTAAATACAGAGGATACGACGTAATTAGTTTTGCACCTCCAAGTAGTGGTGGCATTTTAATAGGTCAAATGCTTAAAATGATTGAACCATTTAATGTTCAAAAAATGGGGTTTCAAACACCAGCATCCGTACAACTCATGATTGAAGCAGAGCGCCGATCATACGCAGATAGAGCTGCACATATTGGAGATCCTGATTTTTATAAAGTGCCTCAAAAAACACTACTAAGTAGCACCTATATCAAAAATAGAATGTTGGATTATAAGCCGGGCATTGCAGGTTCAAGTGAACAAATTGGAGCAGGCATTGCACCCACTTCCGAAGAAACAACACACTTTAGTGTTATAGACGCAGAAGGTAATATGGTTGCAGTAACTACAACACTTAATGGAGGCTATGGCAATAGAACCGTTGTAGGCGACGCTGGTTTTATTTTAAACAATGAAATGGATGACTTTAGCGCTAAACCAGGCAGTCCTAATATGTATGGCGCTATTGGTGGAGAAGCTAACTCGATTGCACCCTACAAACGAATGCTTAGTTCCATGACGCCAACACTTTTAACAAAAAACAACAAGCCTTATTTAACAGTAGGCACACCAGGAGGTACTACTATCCCAACATCCGTGTTTCAAACTATTGTTAACCTTGTTGACTTTAATATGAGTTTAGAGGACGCCATTAATAGTCCAAAATTTCATCATCAGTGGCTACCTGATGAGGTAAGCATCGAAAAAACATTTAACCAGAACACCAAAGCTGAACTTGAAAAAATGGGCTACCGTATTAAAAGCAGAGGAAGCATTGGTAGAACAGAAGGTATCCTTATTGGACCAACAGGTAAAAGAATTACAGTTGCCGACAAAAGAGGTGATGACGCTGTAGCCGGTTACTAATCATTTAAATCTGAATACTTAAGACGCTGAAAAGAAAATTAAAAATAACTAGAAATGTTTTACTCGCCATTATTGCGGGTATCTTTTTGGTGCTCTTACTTTTAAATACAAGTCCGGTTCAAAACTATATCGCACAAAAAATAACCGCTTCAATTTCCAAAAAAATTGGCGCAGCAGTTCGTATTAAAAAAGTGAGTGTTTCTCCTTTTAATAAATTAAATATAGAAGGTGTTTTAATACGGGATCAAAATAAGGATACCCTCCTATTTGCTAACCTTTGTAAAATAAGAATTACAGATTGGTTTTTTCTGAAAGAAAACGCAACGCTTAGTTATGTTGGTATAGAAGATGCAGTCATCAAAATCAACAGAAAAACAAAAACCTGGAATTACGATTTTATTTCAACTTATTTTAACAGCAATGACACCACTAGCAAAAGTGGTCGTACGCAATACGATATCAAAAAACTTGATTTAAAGTCAATACGGTTCGAACAAAACGACCAGTGGACAGGATCCTACATTAAAGCAGGTGTCGTAAGTCTAGTAGCTGATTGCAAAAAAATAAATGCCGCCACTGGATTCATTAAATTAGGTACTGTTAGCCTCGATCAACCTTCTTTTGTAATGAAAGTAATTCCTGCGTTACAGCCCAGTAATACCAAAGAAATAACTTTACCTACAACAAAACCGAGTACCCTCAATATCAATGCAGATGAAATTACAATCAACAAAGGCGCTCTAGTCATTGATAGTGATTTTGAAAAACCATATCCAAATTTTGACGGCACACACCTTAACTTTTTTGGCATCAACGCTTCCATAAAAAATGTATTCGTATCAGATAAAGAAATAAAAGCACTTATTGCACTTTCAGCCAAAGAAAGATCCGGCCTTGTTGTAAAAAAATTAAACACTTCATTTACGTTTAATCCAAACATCATGGAGTTTGCCAATTTAGACCTTCAAACCAATAGGTCTCGTATTGGCAACTACTATGCCATGAAGTTTACCAATTTTGAAAAAGACTTTAGCAACTACATCACTAATGTTGTAATGGTTGCGCGTATCAAAGAATCCACTATTCACACAGACGATATTGCATTTTTTGCCCCTGCCATGTCTATGTTTAAAACAAAGGCGCTTCTTTCTGGTAATTACAAAGGCACTGTTGAGGATTTCACAGTGAATGAACTTCAATTAAGAACTGGAACGAACAGTGTTTTGACGGGTACATTTTCGATGAAGGGTTTACCGGCAATAGAAACCACACAAATAAGTTTACAACAAGGTTTTGCGCAAAGCAACTACAAAGACCTAGCCCAGTTTATTCCTACCATTCAAAATATAAAAAGTCCAAGTTTTGCTTCATTAGGTACCATTTTATACAGAGGGAACTTTACAGGCACAGCGTTTGACTTTGTAACCAAAGGGGTGTTTAGTACCGCACTGGGTGGAATCTCTACAGATATCAATTTAAAACTGCCTTTACAAGGAGAGCCTAGCTACAAAGGGAAACTGGAAACTGTTGCATTTAATTTGGGTAAATTCACAAACAATACCGATTTAGGCGCCATAGATTTTAAAGGCAGCATCGAAGGCAATAGCTTTGATATTGATAAACTAAAAACAAGCATTAGTGGAGACATTAGATCCATTCAGTACAAGAACTACGATTATAAAAGTATCGTAACCAATGGCACTTTTCAGAAGAGATATTTTAGTGGCGATATTATCATCAATGACCCTAACTTAAATTTCACGAGCTCCGTTGAAATTAATTTCAACCAAAATATTCCAGCATTTAATATTGTAGGGGATCTTGCCTATTCGAATTTAAAAGCCCTCAAACTCTATCCAAAGTTTATTGAGGTTACAGGCTTATTGGATGCAAATTTTTCAGGAAGCAACCTAGACAACTTTATTGGAAATGCTAAGTTTTTAAACGCCAACATCAACGACTCAACCACGAAATTAACGTTTGATTCTTTGGCACTTCAGGCCTCAATGATTGGGAAAGAAAAACTAATTACTTTAAAAAGTAACGATTTTAATGCAAGTATTAACGGTCAATTCAATGTTGCCGACTTACCAAAAAGTATTCAATCATTTTTACACCACTACTACCCTAATTATATAGAGGCACCCGGTAAACTCAGTGCAGAACAGAACTTTACCATTAAAGCAAATGCAAACTATATAGACCCCTATATTAGTTTATACAATAAAAACTGGAGTGGATTTAATGACCTGTCTTTTGAAGGAACCATAAATACCAAGACCTATCAATTAAGTGCAAGCGCCAATATTCCATATGGAAAAATAAATGACTATGCTGTTACAGGTGCTAGCATCAAAGCCCAAGGAGACAAAAACAACCTCAGCTTATTAACCAATATTGACAATTTTGGTATCGGGGATAGTATAAGATTCCCTAATTCTATTATTTCGATAGATTCCAAAAATGACAAATCAATTGTTCAAGTAAAAACCAGTGCCTCTAGCAATTTAAATGACGCCAATTTAGAAGCAGAGGTATACACATTACAGGACGGCCTTCGCATCCAGTGGAAGCCATCTAATTTTACCCTGAACAATAAAAAATGGACCCTCGAAAAAGAAGGCGAACTGGTACTTCGTAAAAACTTTGTACAAGCAAGCAATGTAAAATTTGTACAAGGCACCCAAGAAATATTAATTCAAACCGAAGAGGAAGACGGAGGAAACACCAATCAATTAAACATAAAGCTCAATAACCTTGTCATTGGCGACATTACAAATTTACTGATTCAACAACCCCGTTTTGAAGGTATCGCCAATGGAAATATTACATTAAAAAACATTTTTTCTGATTTAAAAGCTGATGCAAGAATTAACACCAGTCAGCTACGGGTAGATAACGACTCGGTAGGTCTTGTAAATATTACCGCTGGTTACGATGCAAAAACAGGCAACCTTCCATTTTTAGTAGTATCTGATAACAAAGATTATAAAATACGCGCCAACGGCTTCTATAACTTAACAGATAGTATCCAGCAACCACTCTACACAAATATTCAATTAAACAATACACGAATCAACTTTGTTGAACCCTTTTTAACAGGTATTTTTTCTGATGTAGACGGAAGGGCTACAGGACAGCTAAGCATACAAGGCAATCCAACAAGCCCAACACTTTTAGGTGAAGTACTCGTACAAAATGCAACATTAAAAGTTGATTACACACAGGTTCATTATCAAATTGACAGCTTACGTGTTAAATTTTTAGAAGACGGTATTGACTTTGGAAAATTCACTGTCAAAGACAAATACAATAACAAAGCAACCGGTTCTGGCAAACTGTATGAAAAGCAGTTTGAAAATATGGCTTTTGATTTTGAAGTGAATACCAACAATTTACTCCTCCTAGATACCAAGGCAAAAGACAATTCGATTTTTTATGGTAATGCAATAGGCAAAGCAAACTTTAGTTTTAAAGGGCCATCTACCAATGCAAAAATTACACTTATTGCAGAATCTACAGATAGCTCGCACATTGTTTTACCCAATGCCGTATCCAAAGAATCAGCAAGTGCCGATTTTATTTCCTACAAAAAGTACGGTACCGAAATTCAATCTGAAAATAAACCCTCCGATTTTAATTTACTCGTAGACCTTGATCTAACAGCCAATAACAAAGCAGCCATTGATGTTATTTTAGATGACGTATCTGGCGATATCATTAAAGCAAATGGAAGTGGTAGACTTAAAATTAGATCTGGTACTACAGAGCCACTTACCATTAGAGGGCGCTACAATATTGATAAAGGAAATTATGATTTTAGCTTTCAGTCGCTGATCAAAAAGCCATTTGTACTAATACCCAATAAAGGAAATTATATCGAATGGACCGGCGACCCTAATAAAGCCAATATTAAAATAGACGCACAGTATACCGCAGAACAAGTAGCACTATATGATTTAGTGGGCAATTTAAATATGAGTGGCGCTGTTAAAGGATACCGTGGGCCAGTGTATGTAGTTGCACAATTACGGGATAAATTAACAAAACCCACCATTAATTTCGCTTTAGATTTTCCGCAAGGCAGCCCTATTAAAACAGACAATGAACTGGTTCAATATTTAACCAGACTGCAGCAAGATGACAATGAAATTCTAAAGCAGGTTTCATTTTTAATTGTATTTAATTCCTTCGCTCCTCCTACTATTGGAAATGGAGGTAATGGCAATGCCAATACGATGTTTGCCACCATTGGTGTAAATACACTTTCTCAGATATTAACCAAAGAGATCAATAAAATGTTCTCCAACATGCTTTATAAGCTTACAGGTGACAAGAGTTTAAGGTTTGATGTGGGAACCTCATTATACAGCAATGCCGATCTTTTAGGAGCTGCTTCCGGCATCAATACAAACGCTTCAAATACTGGCATTAACAGATCGCGTGTAAATTTTAAAGTAGGTAAAAGCTTTTTTGAAGATAAAATTGTAGTGACTTTTGGTGGTGACTTGGATTTTAATTTAAGTAATTCGTCGAGTGTTAAAAATGGCAATTTGCAATGGCTTCCCGATTTAAATATAGAATTCATTCTTACCCAAGACCGTAAATTAAGGGCTATCCTATTTAATAAAAACAGCTTAGACATTAGTGGATCTAGCTTTGGCAGACGTAACCGTTTTGGTGCCAGTATTTCTTACAGAAGAGATTTTGAAAAGCTATTCTAAGGCCTTTGCGATAATGCACTTGTGGGTAGTTTTATACAATTATGCATGCGGTAAACTAAAAAATACCGTACCACAACACCACCTCTTACTTGATTGATTATTTGTGGAGCATCTATAGTTTTAAAATAAGCGCCGTACGCAATAGCAACATCAAATGGCACATTAGAAGGCACAATACAATATGCATCGGCTCCGAGTGTTAGTACTGGACGCTCGTTGTTTAACCAAGCAAACTTATGAATGTCCTGAAGTGGACCCACACCTATGAGTGGTATTCCGGTTGTACGCGCCGTATAAAATTCTAGATGACCAGCCGGAAACCATTTACCTACAAGAATAGATGTAGCTGTCCCCATTACATGATTGACCTGATCCCTCTTAGCCAAACTATCAAAAACAACACTAAAATCTTTCCATCCACTTAAATCGAGTGTAGGACAATATTCACCTAAATTATTTTTTTGTTGACTACCAAAATTGCCTGGATATTTTTGCACGATTACTACCAGTGCTAGTAAAATCGTAAACACCAATGCCACAGCAGTTCTAACAAAATAGACTGGCCAGTTTTGTTTTTTTTGATCGATATAAATACCTGCGAGTATCATTAGTGGAATAAATGCCGGACCCGACCAGTGTGGTAGTGTGGGATTAAATAATGCGACCGTCCAAAAAATAAAAATAAGTGGTAAGCTCATCCACAGTAACCAGCGGCCAATATTTTTATATTGAAATGATATTTTTTTAAAAGCTACAACCGCAGCTACCATTAACATATACACGAACGGATTTTGATATAAAACCTCTCCTATTAACTCCGTTGTAAAACTAGTAACGTCAATGCCTGTATGTGTTACACGCTCCGAATGAAAACGGTAGGTAATAAAATCATACACAATAT
>JBEGUD010000238.1:0-8647 GCA_041179065.1 Bacteroidota bacterium
GGTGTGATTGATGAAGAATACCGAATCGAATACGCTTCAGATAGAACCAATACATTTGGCCGTTCGGTACTTGCACTCACTGTCGAATGTGCAAAGTGTCACGACCATAAATACGATCCTATTTCACAAAAAGATTACTATCAACTCTTTGCGTTTTTTAATAATGTGAATGAAGTTGGTTTAGAATCTACCGTTGGTGGACCAGTGACCTATGCAAAAAATCCACGCATGGACATCACCAACGATGATGTCAAAGGGATTTTAAAATTCATCAACAAAGTAGATACCAATAAACTTGAAGTATCCGTAATGGGTGATTTAGATACGGTTCGTAAAACCTATATTTTAGATAGAGGTAGTTATGCAGCAAAAACAGTTGAAGTAGAAGCTGGCACACCAGCTGCTGTGTTACAATTTGATCCCTCGCTTCCAAAAAATAGACTTGGATTGGCAAAATGGTTGTTTGACAAAAAAAATAGTTTAACAGCTCGTGTGTTTGTAAATAGAATGTGGCAAGAATTTTTTGGTAGAGGCCTTGTTAAATCTGCCGCAGATTTTGGAATGCAAGGAAACCTTCCAACGCACCCTGCATTACTAGACTGGTTAGCCGTAGACTTTAGAGACAACGGATGGGATATGAAAAGGCTTGTCAAACAAATATTGATGTCGGCAACCTACCAACAATCAAGTGAAATTTCTGACAAAAAACAAAGGGTGGATCCTTTAAACACTTACTGGTCTTATGCACCTAGGGTTCGTTATTCTGCAGAACTTGTAAGAGACATGCTATTATCAAGTAGTGGACTTCTTAATAAAACCATTGGTGGACCTAGTGTAAAACCATATCAACCACCAGGACTTTGGGAACTTGCTACTTCTGGCCGCGGTATTTTAAACAAGTACATGCAAGATACCGGGCAAGCACTTTATAGAAGAGGGATGTACACATTTATAAAACGTACTGTACCGCCACCATCTATGATGATGTTTGACGGAAGCAATAGAGACGAGTGTCAAGTAACAAGGTACCGCACCAACACCCCACTTCAAGCGCTTATCATGCTCAACGATCCAACTGTATTGGAAGCATCAAAAGCACTTGCCGATAAATTACTACAACAACAACCTGAAGCCAATAAATTAATAGAAAAAGCTTTTAGATCCATTTTGTGTAGACAAGCAAGTAGTAAAGAAATTGAAACGCTTGTTGCTTTTTATGAAGAAACAAAAAAAGAGTTAGCCAAGGATCAAAAGAAAGCGGCTACTTTAATTGAACCAGGTACCTATAAACCAAGAACAAAACAAATCGTTGATCTCGCAGCTGCTATGGAAACCATTCAGGTTATTTATAACATGCAAGAAGCGATCACAAAAACATAAACCATGGAAAAAGAATTACTCGAACACGGCCTTAACGCAAATCGAAGAAAATTTATTTCTAGAATGAGCCTTGGATTAGGTAGTGCAGCCCTTGGCTCGCTGCTCATTCCAGATTTATTTGGTGGAAAGGAAAGTGCAGAAGATGCCATCATGAAAGCAGTGCCACATATTGCACCAAAAGCAAAGCGTGTTATTTATTTGTTTCAAAATGGAGCGCCATCGCAACTTGAAACATTTGATTACAAACCCATGCTTCGTGAAAGAATGGGTGAAGACCTACCAGAGTCCATTAGAAATGGTCAGCGTTTAACAGGCATGACTGCAGGTCAAAGTAAATTTCCACTGATTGGTTCTTACTACGACTTTAAACAATATGGAAAATCAGGCGCTTATGTGAGTGACCTATTTCCACACATGGCATCTGTGGTAGACGATTTATGTATCATCAAATCGATGCATACCGAAGCCATTAACCACGACCCTGCACTTACCTTTTTTCAATCAGGTGCACAGCAAGGCAATAGACCTAGTATGGGCTCTTGGGTAAGTTATGGACTTGGTACCGAAAATAACAACCTGCCTGCTTTTTGTGTACTCTTATCAAGAGGTAAAGGAAATGGACAGGGCGTTTACTCTAAATTATGGACCAATGGATTTTTAGATTCCGTGCATCAGGGTGTTCAATTTAGCAGTGGTGATAATCCTATTTTATATTTACAAGATCAGGTAGGTATGGATAGAAATGCACGCCGCAAAATGCTTGATAAAATAGCAACACTTAATAATTTAGAGTACGAACAATTTGGTGATCCAGAAATTGCTGCCAAAATTCAGCAATATGAAATGGCTTTCCGCATGCAAACAGCCGTACCTGAAATTATAGATACTTCTAAAGAATCTGATAGTGTTATTAAAATGTACGGACCAGATTGTCTAGTGCCTGGTACCTACGCAGCCAACTGCTTACTTGCACGAAAGTTATCTGAAAGTGGTGTTCGATTTATTCAACTCTATCACCAAGGTTGGGATCAGCACGGAAATTTACCAAACGAAATGCGCGGGCAAGCCAAAGATGTAGACCAACCATCTGCAGCGCTTATTAAAGATTTAAAACAAAGAGGCTTACTCGATGAAACACTTGTTATATGGGGTGGTGAATTTGGAAGAACCAATTTCTGCCAAGGCCCAATGACGGTTGATAATTATGGACGTGACCACCACCCGCGCTGCTTTAGTATTTGGATGGCAGGAGGTGGTGTAAAGCCTGGTATTGTGCATGGAGAAACCGACGAATTTGGATATAACATTATCAAAGACCCTGTTCACGTGCATGATTTTCAAGCCACTGTTTTAAACCTATTAGGACTCGAGCATGAGCAATTAACTTATAAATTCCAAGGTAGAAGATACCGCTTAACAGACTTATACGGAAACGTTGTCAATAATATTATCGCTTAAAATAAAACCTATGAACCGCAAAAAATTTATTCAAACTTCTGCTTTAGCAGGCGCTAGTTTTTTTATCACTAAAGATTTATTGGCAAAACCAAAAGGACCCGTTTACGGCCATAACGATAAAAAATATTTTTTAGATACCAAATGGGGAACCCTAAACACCGACAAAACCCCTGTAAATGATTGTCATGAAATGGTGCAGGACAGTAAAGGCCATATCATACTACTTACCAACGAAACAAAAAACAACATCATCATTTACAATAAATCAGGTAAGCTAAAAGGAAGTTGGGGTACCGAGTTTCCAGGTGCACATGGTTTATCAATTCAAAAAACGGGTAAAGAAGATTTTTTATTTATTACAGATACCAATAGACACCAGGTATATAAAACAACCATGGACGGTAAAATTTTATTTACCATAGATCCGCCAGCAGAAGTTGGACCATACGCGAGCAAAGATAAATTTGTGCCTACCGAAACCGCTGTTTTAGAAAATGGAGAATTTTACATTGCAGATGGTTATGGTGCACAATACATTTTACACTACGATGCCAATGGAAAATTAAAAAATGCATTTGGTGGCAGAGGCGAAGGAGAACAATACCTAGATAATGCACATGGTATTTGTATCGATTATAGAAATGCAACACCTACCCTAATTGTAACAGATCGTAACAGAGCTTGCTTTAAAAGATTTTCATTGGATGGAAAATTATTAGAAGTAATTCATGTACCAGGTGCTGGCGTTTGTAGACCGGTTATTAGTGGTGATTATTTATACGCTGCTGTATTACGTTCACCAAACATGGGTGTAGAAGCAAGCGGCTTTGTTACCATTTTAAATAAAGAAAACAAAGTAGTATCTAACATTGGAGGTTCTGAACCAATTTATACAAACGGAAAATTAAATACCCTTCAACAAACCGACAAAATATTTGCACATCCACATGATGTTTGTGTAGATGATGAAGGCAGCCTTTATGTGGCACAATGGGCTTCTGGAAAAGTGTACCCTTATAAATTAACACAAGCATAGTGAACTATGAAATGGATTGAGAAAGTAGCAAGTTCGCTTGCATTTGCAGGACTTTTTTTGTTAGGAATTTTATTTGTATTTGATGATAAACTTCAAATACCAGTATGGCTTCAAGTAGCGGGCAGAATGCATCCGTTACTACTCCACTTACCTATCACGCTCTTACTTATTTCCATTATTTCTTATTTTATCCCGAGTAGTTCGTCTACCAATACTGTATTTAGCTATGTTAGGCTCTTTGGAGCTTTAACAGCCATTTTTACGGCTATCATGGGCATTTTACTTGCCACCGAAGAAGGCACAGAAGGTGATACTTTGCAGTGGCACAAATGGTCTGGAACTGCAGTAGCCGGTCTAGCATGGATACTCTATAGTTATGCTAGCTTTATTCAATCCAATAAAAAACTAGCCATTTCAAGTGGGGTACTACTCTTTTTTTTAACCATAACAACAGGCCATTTTGGTGCTACCCTAACCCATGGCGAAGGATTTTTAACGGCACCGCTTTATAAAAATGAGCAAAGCACATTAACGCTAGCAGAAGCGCGCATTTATCCAAATGTGGTAGCCACCATATTCAAAGAAAAATGTGGTACTTGCCATAACAATAGCAATAAAAAAGGTGGGTTATCATTAAGCGACTCGGTTGGTATTATGACGGGCGGAAAATCGGGAAAAGCAGTGGTTGCCGGTGACTTACTTAAAAGTTTAGTAATCACTAGGGCACACTTACCGCTCTCTGATAAAAAACATATGCCACCATCAGACAAACCGCAATTAACTGTTGCCGAGCTTGCGATATTAGAAGCATGGATTCAAAAAGGAGCACCATTTGATACAAAAATAACAAGTATTAATAGCGCGGATACGCTACGCATATTAGCGGAAGAATATATCAAGCCGTATTTAGCAAAAGAAGAAAAATATGATTTTGATGCTGCCAGTGAAGCGACTATAGAAAAACTCAAATCAAATTATAGAGTGATCAAGCAGTTGGGCGAAAAATCTCCAGCACTTGCTGTTTCTTTTTATGGTCAAACGCAATATAATGCTAGCAAACTCACTGAACTAGATCCTATCAAAGAACAAATTGTTCATTTGTATGCTGCAAAAATGCCTGTATCTGATGCAGATGTTTCATGGATAAGTAAACTACCTCATCTTAAAAGATTAAACGTTAACTATTCGAATGTTACAGATAAAAGCATGGCAGAAATTGCTGCGATGAAAAAAATAAGCTCTGTTTCTGTTGCTGGAACAGCTATAACGATACAAGGGTTAAAAACACTACTCGGCAATAAAAATATAACAGAGATTTTTGTTTGGGATACTAAAATAAAACCTTCAGATATTAAGGCTATTAGTAAGCAGTATACACAAATAAAAATAGACTACGGCTTTGATGGCGCTGATACACTGATCATTACCCTTAATGATCCCGTTATTTCATTACCAAGTGGCTATTTTAAAGAAAACCAACCTATCCAAATTAAGCATGTCATCAAAGATGTTACCATCAGATACACACTTGATGGTACAGACCCTGATAGCAGCACCAGTCTTGTTTACAAAAAGCCAATTGTGCTTGATAATACCACAACCTTAAGTGTACGTGCATTTAAAGCAGGATGGAAAGGAAGTGCTACCGTGAGAAATTTTTATATGAAAGCCGGTTTTCCGATAGCAGGCTATACATTAACCACACCGCCTGATGCCAAATACAATATGAATGCGGCTACTGTTTTAACAGATTTAGATTTAGCTGACTACACTGATTTTTCAAGTAAATGGTTGGGTTATCAGAATAATGAAGCAACGGTAGTCCTTGATATGGGCAGTCCTATACAAACCAGTAGGATTATGGTGAATATTCTTCATGCTACTACGTCCTATATATTACCACCAGTATCTCTAATCGCATGGGGAAGTAATGACAATAAAACTTGGAAGCCTTTAGCAAATATTAAACCTGAAATGCCAACCATGAATGATGCTCCATTTGCTCAAATGCTAGAGCTGAAATATCCGACTGCATCATTTCGTTATTTAAAACTAACAGGACAACCCATTAAAAAGCTACCGAGTTGGCATCAAGGAAAAGGTACGCCAGGTTGGTTTTTTATGAGTGAAATAACCGTGAACAACTAAACGAGATAAGCAAATACATTATCATTTTTATTAAGTGCTGTATAATTGATATTATATCGTTTCATATTATCAATGAGCGCTTGGTAGTTTTCTGGTGATTGTAACTCAATAACAACAAGGGCGGGCGCACTATCTTTTTTATTTTTTTGCATATACTCAAAGCGGGTAATATTATCTGTGGGGCCAAGTACTTGGTTCACAAATTCTTTTAGAGCGCCTGGCCGCTGTGCAAAGCGAATTAAAAAATAATGTTTGAGGCCTTCATATTGTAAAGAACGCTCCTTAATTTCTTGCATACGCTCAATATCATTATTACTCCCACTTACAACACACACAATTTTTTTTCCTTTGATTTGATCGGCATAATCATCAAGGGCTGCTACAGAAATGGCACCGGCTGGTTCAACCACTATGGCTTCTTCGTTGTACAATTTTAAAATTGTAGAACAAATTTTACCTTCTGGCACAAGGTGCATATCATCTATGACCTGTTTACAAATTTCAAATGTTGTATCGCCTACACGCTTAACGGCAGCTCCATCAACAAAACTATCAATTTGATCAAGCTTAACAGGCTCTCCGGCTTTTATCGCCGTAAGCATAGAAGGAGCGCCTTCTGGCTCAACACCAATAATTTTAGTAGCGGGTGCATAGGTTTTAAAATACGCACCAACGCCAGCACTTAAGCCCCCACCACCAACGGGTAAAAAAATAAAATCAATGTTTTGCTGTTCTTCTAAAATTTCTATACCCACTGTAGACTGTCCTTCAATAATTCTGATATTATCAAACGGTGGAATAAAGGTTAAACCACGTTCTTCGGTATATTTTTTTGCAGCTACTGCACAATCGTCAAACGTATCGCCCACCAATTTAACTTCTACAAAGCCTTCGCCAAACATTTTAGTTTGACTTACTTTTTGGTTGGGCGTAATAATGGGCATAAAAACCACGCCCTGTACATTTAGCTTTTTACAGCTATAGGCAAATCCTTGGGCGTGGTTTCCAGCACTTGCACAAACAACGCCTTTAGCTAGTTGGTTGGATGGCAAAAGGCTCATCATATTATAAGCGCCCCTTAATTTATAAGAGCGAACAATTTGTAAGTCCTCTCTTTTTAAATACACTTCACAGCCATACTTACGTGACAAATTATGATTGTACGTAAGTGGCGTTTTTTTTACAACATCTTTTAAGCGCGCATAAGCGCCAGAAAAATCCAATTGAAAAACATTGGTGTCGTGCATGAGCGCGTTCATTATTTTTGATTTTCTGGACGTAAACTTCTTACTGTTTTACCAGCTTGCCATAATTCACTATCGCGTAGTTCAGCCAATTCAATTTCTAATTTTTCACGGTAATCAGGTTTGCTATTACTCTCAATAGATTTTGCAGCTTCTTTACCAGCAGCTACACTCTCATACAGTTCCGTAAAGACTGGCTTTGTAGCATCTCTAAATTTTTTCCACCAATCTAATGCGCCACGTTGTGCGGTCGTAGAACAATTGGCATACATCCAGTCCATTCCGTTCTCTGCAACGAGTGGCATTAAAGACTGTGTTAACTCTTCTACGGTTTCATTAAATGCTTCAGAAGGGCTATGTCCTTTACTACGGAGCACCTCGTATTGTGCAGCAAAAATTCCCTGAATAGCACCCATTAAAGTTCCACGCTCACCCGTTAAATCTGAAAAAACTTCTTTTTTGAAATCTGTTTCAAATAAATAACCGCTTCCAATGGCAATACCTAATGCTACCACACGGTCAAATGCTTTACCAGTTGCGTCTTGGAAAATGGCATAGCTTGAGTTTAAGCCACGACCTTGTAAAAACATACGGCGAAGTGAAGTGCCAGATCCTTTGGGTGCTACTAAAAATACATCTACATCGGAAGGCGGAACGATACCTGTTTGCTCTTTGTAAGTAATGCCAAATCCGTGAGAAAAGTAAAGTGCTTTACCAGGGGTTAAATGTTTTTTTACAGTTGGCCACATGGCTATTTGCGCAGCGTCACTTAATAAATAACATATAATAGTACCGCGCTCTAATGCTTCTTCTATTTCAAATAAAGTTTGACCGGGAACAAATCCATCAGCTACCGCTTTATCCCAACTTTTGGAATTTTTGCGCTGACCTACAATAACGTTTACACCATTTTCTTTTTGATTAAGCGCTTGGCCTGGACCTTGAACACCATAACCAATAACTGCTACTACTTCATCCTTTAATACTTCTTGCGCTTTTGCTAGCGGAAATTCTTCACGTGTTACCACGTTTTCTTCAACACCTCCAAAATTTAATTTTGCCATGATTGCTGTTTTTATTTATTAAAAATTTACATCGAGAATACCTCGGCTTGTTTGTTTAAAAATTCGTTTTCAATGAGTTCAGAAGCAGGTTCTACAGCTTCAAATTCTTTTAGTTTTTCGTGAAAGCCATTGCTTGCTTTAATAATAGCAACGCGGGCACTACGTACAAATTCAATAAGGCCATATGGCGCTAATACAGCTAATAACTTATCTGTTTCTTCACGGTGACCCGTTGTTTCAAAAATGGTATAGTCTTTTCGTATCACTACTGCACGGGCACCAAACTCGCGAAGCAGCCTTTCTACTTGTAATTTTTC
>JBEGUD010000239.1:0-3763 GCA_041179065.1 Bacteroidota bacterium
ATCAATCAGTCGTATAATAGCAGAAGGGTAGAAAAAGTAATTGACTATTTAAACCAACATTTTGACAAACCCATTAGTCTAGCAGACGTTGCTAATTTAGCCAATATGACAGAGGTTTCCTTTAGCAGATTTTTTAAACAACATACAGGAATAAGCTTTATAGATAATTTACTTGAAATTAGACTTGGTCACGCTTCAAGACTATTAATTGAAACACATTTACCAATTAGTCAGATAGCATTTAATTGTGGTTTCAATAATATTTCTAACTTCAACCGAATATTTAAAAAGAAAAAAGGTTCAACACCCAAAGAATTTAGAGAAGATTACGCCAATATTAACCGTGTTTTTATTTAAAATAAACGATATGAAACATTTATATAGATACATCTTACTTATTGCAGTATCATTATTTTGCGTAGACGCCATTTCGCAACCCTTTATCAATGAAATAAAAGCGTTTAGAAAAGCAGACTCCATAAAGGCGCCAGCCAAAGACGCCATTTTACTTATTGGAAGTTCTAGCTTTACCAACTGGAAAGACGTGTCTAGCTATTTCCCGGATAAAACCATTATAAACAGAGGGTTTGGGGGCTCATCACTTCCTCACATGATGATGTATGCCGAAGACGTTATTTTTAAATACAACCCAAAGCAAATACTCATTTATTGCGGCGAAAATGACTTAACCGGCGGGCCTTCAATTACAGCAGACACTGTTTTTGAACGCTTAAAAACATTGTACACACTTATACGATCTCGTTATAAAAAAGTACCTATTGCCTACATTTCTATGAAGCCTAGCCCAAGTAGAGAAAAGTATTTAGTGACCATGCAAAAAGCGAACGAACAAATTAAAACATTTATGGAAAAGCAAAAAAGAGCTGCATACATAGATGTATACCACAGCATGTTTGACGCAGACGGCAAAATCCTCACCAACATATTTTTATCGGACAAGCTGCACATGAATGCAGCAGGCTATAAGATATGGCAGGGTATAATTGCGCCTTATTTGGTAACAAATTAATAATTAGCAGGAAGACCAATATTTCATATAAAAACATAGGTTTGTTTAAACCTATTCGTATATGAAATATAATTATATATTTTTATTTTGTTTGGCGTTTGCTACGTTTTCTGCAGCTGCACAACCCGTAAATTATTTATCTGTTCCTGGCTTTAAAGAATTAGCCAACATAGACCCAGCTAGGCATTCTGTACTTCCAAGTGGCAGGTATGTTACGCCAGCAGAAAAAACAATTCGCATTACCCACGACCCTTTTGGACTAGCTATTTCACCAGATCAAAAAGTAGCCATCACCATGCACGAAAATGCTATAACTATCATTGATATAGCAACCATGCAACAAAAAAGAATACCTGAATATTACAATAAAAAAGAAAGCCCATTAATCAAAGGATCTTTTTTGGGTGTTTCATTTGATACACAAAAAAGCCTTGTGTATTTAAGTGGTGGGGACGAAGGATCGGTCATTGTATACGACTATGTCAACTACAAGAAAGTAGATTCCATTTATTTGGATGGTTTATTTAATGGAGTACAATACCAAGGCAGCTTTACAAGTGATTTAATATACCATGCTCAAAAAAATGAACTGCTTATATTAGATAGAGGCAATTTTAGATTGGTAAGGTATAGCCTCTCACAAAAAAAAATAACAGCCTCGATACCCACTGGTAGACAGCCTTTTGGACTAGCCCTATCTCCAGACAAAAAAACAGTTTTAGTGGCAAACGTTGGTATGTATGCTTATCCACTAGTGGAAGGGACAACCAAAGAAAATATAAAAACACAATATATTAATTGGCATCCTTACGGTAATAATACCAAGGAATCAATAGAAGGAACTGAAATTGATGGTAAAAAAATTCCTGGATTAGGCAGCCCCAATGCACCAGAAGCCATGAGCGTGTATTGTATAGACTTAACTACTAATAAAGTTGCTGCCAAATTAAAAACAGGAATGCTACTTGGTGAACTTGTGGAAGACGCAGAAGTAATTGGCGGCGCAAGCCCCAACTCAATTGTAGTAAGCAGTAAGTACGCTTATGTTACAAACGCTACCAATGATAATATAGCAGTTATCGATTATAAAAAAGGACGTATTGTAAAGCATATTCCAATTAAAGTGGATCAGCGCTTAGATAAATTAAGAGGGTTACTTCCTTTTGGTATTGATATTTCTAAAGACGAAAAACACTTATACGTAGCACTACTTGGATTTAATGCGGTTGCTAAAATTGATTTGGCTACCGATAAAACAATAGGACTTATCCCAACGGGCTGGGGCACAACAAGGGTAAAGCTTTCAAACAATGATTCAACCATTTTTGTAACCTCCTGCAGGGGCTTAGGCGCGGGCCCTAACGGTGGTAAAGATTTTAAAATTCCAGTACAAGGAAGCTATATTGGAGATATTCAACTCGGCACTTTTCAAAAAATCTCAAATCCTAACACCGAAAAATTACAAGCATACACCAAGCAAGTAATTGAAAACACATTTATTACAAAAACACAAATAGATAGCCTGCCTCTTCCTGTATTACCAGGAAGCAAAACAAGCCCTATTAAACACATTGTATTTATCACCAAAGAAAATAGAACATTTGATGAAGTATTTGGTCAAATGAATACAGTAAGGGGAGATAATAGCCTTGCTAGATTTGGATTAGACGTAAATGTATACGGTAAAAAAGATTTTGTAAAAAATGTAAACGTTTCACCCAATCACATAAAAATTGCTAAACAGTTTGCGCTGAGTGATAATTTTTATTGTGACAGTGATGCCTCTATTCATGGGCACCACTGGATGATGGGCGTTATCCCTAACGAATGGGTGGAAGCCAATTCAAGTACCGATAAAAAGGCCGACTATTTTTCTACAGCTCCAGGCAGACGTTTTCCTGGATCAACCGGAAGTATGGACCCAGAGGATTATGCCGAAATTGGAGGTTTGTGGGAAGCCTTGGATAGAAAAAAAATTAGTTACTATAATTTTGGGCAGGCCAATGAAACAGCGCATGTTAGAGAAGAATGGAATGACACGGCAACAGGTGCTGGGCATATTGTAATGGTTCCCATGCAAAAAGGTGTTTGGGAAAAAACTTCACATAATTTTGCCGGATACAACACCAATATTCCAGACCAATTTAGAGCCAAACAATTTGAAGAAGAATTTACTAAAAAATGGCTCAATGGAAAAGACAGTTTACCTCAGTTGATTACCATGATGCTTCCTAACGACCACACGGCAGGGCCAAGACCAGAGGATGGTTATCCGTTTAGTGCTTCTTATGTGGCAGACAACGATTTAGCACTTGGTAGAACCCTTCATTTTTTAAGTAGAACGCCTTATTGGAAAGATATGCTTGTGATTGTTACAGAAGATGACCCTCAGGGCGGTGTAGATCACATTGACGCCCACAGAAGTATTTTAATGATGGCAGGCCCCTATGTAAAAAAGAATTACATATCACAAACACACGCTAACTTTGGCTCTATTTTAAAAGTTGTATATAACATATTGGGGGTGCCCTATGTAAACCAATACGATATAACAGCAACATTGTTAACAGACTTTTTTACCAATACCCCAGACTTTACACCCTACAATTTTGAATTTCCAAGCCAAGAAGTATTTGATTGGGATAAAGCCATGAAAAAATACAACCAAACAATTGATTGGCGCAAAATAAAACAAGGGCCTAAAATGGATAATGAAGATGAGCAAAGAACAGA
>JBEGUD010000240.1:0-3353 GCA_041179065.1 Bacteroidota bacterium
CTCTAATGCTGCTTCTTTTGACAGGTCCAGTTTCTGTATCGTTTCTTGGAGGCCAAGCATCTAAATGAAGTGATACATATTTACTAAAAGATGCAACACTTGTAATCATACCACCCATGGCACCATAAATACCGTCATGTAATAAAGATTCTTCAGTCCAGTTATTATTAATCCAGCGGTATCCGTGCGCAAGCTTTGTATCAGCAATACTAGAAAATTCCCAGCTGGCTTCCATTTGCAAGGGCTTCCAAATATTTTCTTTGATATACACGCCATAATTTTTACCTGTTACTTTTTCTATGATATAACCAAGCATGGTAAAACCTACATTGCTGTATTCGTAGGATAAACCTGTAGCGGTAGAAAAATGTATTCCCTTTTTGATGAATGCTAAAAATTCTTGAGACGTTTTTTCTAGCTGACGGTCTCCCCATGGATTGTCTTCTGGAAATCCTGCCGAGTGCGTGAGTAAATCTCTAATGGTGATGGGAGCAGCATCTGTGGTGAGGCCCTGGTTTTTTAATTCCGGAATGTATTTACTTACGGCATCATCTAGATTTAATTTACCCTCATCCC
This sequence comes from Bacteroidota bacterium, assembly GCA_041179065.1. Lineage (GTDB taxonomy): Bacteria > Bacteroidota > Bacteroidia > Chitinophagales > Chitinophagaceae > Sediminibacterium. The sequence continues at coordinate 577 of JBEGUD010000240.1, forward strand.
TTAATTTCACAATCGCCATCGCCGTAAAGCTTTTAGACATAGACGCTATTCTAAACATACTAGCCGTGGTCGCAGGAGTTTTGGTGTTCAAATTGGTATAGCCACCACTTGTTGTATATACTAGCTTTCCGTCTAGAACAATACCAAAACTGTAGCCTGGAAAATGATTGTCGGCTGCATATTTTTGAACCATTTTTTCTACTACAGGAAATGCAGTACTTAATTTTTCGAGTCGGTTACTGTCTTTAAAATACGGGGGTAAATAACCCACTTGTGCCGAAATAAAAAATGGTAGCAACCCAAAAGCTGCTACCATTACTATTGTAAATAATTTATTTTTTTGCATTAATCTCTGCTTGATAGTTTGCTAAGTAATCTTAAGATTTCTAAATATAACCATACAATGGTTACCATTAATCCAAAAGCAGCATACCATTCCATAAATTTTGGTGCGCCTCTCTCGGCTCCTTGCTCAATCATATCAAAATCTAATATTAAATTGAGTGCTGCAATGGCTACAATAAATAAGCTAATACCAATACTAAGCATAGAGTTATCTCTTACAAAACTTACGTCTACACCAAATAAGCCAAGCACCCAAGTAAGTAAATAAAAGATAGCAATACCAAGCATGGCGCTCATGATCATTGATCTGAACTTCTCGGTAGGTTTTATAATTCTAAAGTTGTAAAGTAAAAACATAGCAACAGCTACTCCAAAAGTGAGGCCTACCGCTTGTACTACAATGCCTGGGTAAAAAGCGTCGTTAAACACTTTAGAAATAGCGCCTAAAAATAAACCTTCAAGAATTGCATAAGCAGGCGCTAGTGCTGGCGCCCAATTGGGTTTAAAAGTGATAGCAAGTGCTGTTATTAATCCACCTATAACACCCACAATCATAAGGGTTTGTGCAAGTGAGGGATTGTTTTGATCAATTAAATGCCAAGTGTAACCAGCGCCTGCAATTACACCTATAAGCATGAGTCCGAATTTGTTCATGGTTCCTCTCACAGACATCGTGCCTGCTTCGTTAGCCTGGGCGTGACCCACCTTATCAAACATTTTTTCTGAAAGGGTTGGATTTCCTGATTCAAATAGTGCCATGGTTGTTTAATTTTTGTTACCCAAATATACAATAAGATTCATTTTGTTACAAGCATCTTTTGATCACTTTAACAGTTAAAAAACCATTGGCTACCTCCTCAGTAAATTGTAACTTTACCGCAATTATAGAAGCTCATGGAAAAGAAGGAAACACTACTACAGGACGTCGTAATCAAATTTGCTGGTGACAGTGGAGACGGTATGCAATTAACCGGTCAGCAGTTTACCAATAATACGGCATTACTGGGTATCGACCTTGCTACTTTTCCTGATTTTCCCGCCGAAATTCGTGCCCCTATCGGAACTCTTCCGGGGGTGAGTGGATTTCAGTTACGTTTTTCTAGTGATCGTGTTTTTACACCAGGTGATGATTGCGATGTACTGGTTGCTATGAATGCTGCCGCTTTAAAAGTAAATTTAAAAGCCATTAAAAAAGGTGGCAAAATAATTGCCAACGTAGATGGCTTTGATGCAAAAAATTTACGCTTAGCCAATTATCCAGATGGCGTGAACCCCTTAGAGGACGGCAGTTTGGAAGGTTTTGAACTTATAAAAGTAGACGTTACTAAACTTACACGTGAAGCATTAAAAGACTTTACTGACCTGGGTACCAAAGAAAGAGACCGTGCAAAAAACATGTTTGTACTAGGTCTTATTTATTGGATGTACAATAGAAACTTAGACAATACCATTACTTTCTTACATGAAAAATTTGGTAAAAAAGATACCATCCTGCAAAGCAATATTAAAGTGTTGCAAGCAGGATTTAATTATGGCGATACCACCGAAACTTTTTCGAGTCGTTATAGGGTAGAAAAGGCAAAAATGATTCCAGGAACCTACCGCAGTATCATGGGTAACCAGGCCCTTTCGATGGGATTAATTGCGGCAAGTGAAAAATCGGGGCTGTCTATTTTTTTAGGCACCTATCCAATTACACCAGCTTCCGATATTTTACATGAACTCAGCAAGCATAAGGCTTTTGGGATTAAAACATTTCAGGCCGAAGATGAAATTGCCGGTATATCGGCAGCCATTGGCGCTAGTTATGGCGGTTCTATTGGCATAACCACCACTTCGGGGCCAGGTATGGCGCTTAAAACAGAGGCGATGGGTCTTGCCGTAATGCTCGAGATTCCACTTGTGATCATTAATATCCAGCGTGGTGGTCCATCAACCGGACTTCCTACCAAAACAGAGCAAAGTGATTTGTTGCAAGCCTACTATGGTCGAAACGGCGAATGCCCCATGCCTATTATTGCATCTTCTACACCAAGCGATTGTTTTGATGCTGCCTACGAAGCAGTGCGCATAGCTGTGCAACATATGACGCCGGTTATTTTATTAAGTGATGGATATATTGCCAATGGCGCAGAGCCTTGGAAGTTTCCGGTTGCCGCAGACTTAGCTCCGATTCAAGTAAGTTTTAAAACAACACTTGACGAAGGTGAAACCAAGTTCATGCCGTATAAAAGAGACGAAAAATTAGTTAGGCCATGGGCTGTTCCTGGCACAGCGGGTTTTGAACACCGTATTGGTGGCATCGAAAAGCAGGATGTTACGGGTAATGTAAGTTACGATCCGGAAAATCACCAGCATATGGTGAACACCCGTCAGGCTAAAGTAGATATGATTGCAGATTATATTCCACTACAACAATTAGATAGTGGTCA
>JBEGUD010000241.1:0-4773 GCA_041179065.1 Bacteroidota bacterium
AAAGCAAAAAGTAAAAAGTAAAAAGTAGAAAGTAAAAAGTAAAAAGTAAAAAGTCGAAAGTCGAAAGTCGAAAGTAAAAAGTAAATAGTAAAAAGTAGAAAGTAAAAAACCATCTTATCAAGCTCAATCATACAAGAGAAATAGACTACAAAACAGCGGTGGTGGTCTCGTTTTTACAACCAGAGCCACAACGCCAAGCAGGTAGCTATTTTATTTAATCTTACAATCATACCGATGCTGGTGGCTGGCCTAGGCCAGACCACATATAGGAGCCGGAGCTTTAAGATCTTTAAAATAAAAAAAATGAAATAAAAGAGGAACATCTATTGTGGCATTATTGATAAAGTTAGCCTAACTTTTTTTGTCCATGCCTAAGGGCGGACAAAAAGTTAGTTGCAAACTTTACCAACAAGCCGTTTTACGTAGTATTTACTCGAGAAAAAACTAAATATAACCCTTACTCAAAAGTTGTTAATAACTTTATGGTGCTTTACATAGGAACCGCTGTTGTGCGATCGCTTTTTTTTAGTTAAATAATTTGTCATAATAAGCATATATAAGTGGCGAACCTCCCGTGTGTACAAAAACAACATTGTCATTTTTTGTTAATTTACCTGATTTAATATACTCAATCAAACCTGTCATTGCTTTTGCCGTATAAACTGGGCAAAGAAATATTCCTTCAAGTTTTGCCAATAATTTTATTGTTTCAATACTTTCTTCTGTAGTTATTCCGTATCCTTTACCAACAAATCTATCATCAACGAAAATATCTTCATTTTGTGATTTTTCAAGTTCTAAATATTTAGATGTTTCTAAAGTTAAATTAGTTACTATGTTTTCTGCAATACTTTTATTGTGTAAAACGCTAATTCCAATAACTTTAGTTTTTAATTTATTTTTCAAAACTCCTGCTACTAAACCTGCTTGTGTTCCTCCGCTACCAATTGGCGTAAATATATAATTAGGAAAATCGATTGAAAGTTCTATGCTTTGTTTTTTTAATTCATCTACGCAATCAACGTAACCTAATACTCCTAATAAATTTGAACCGCCAAAAGGAATTATATATGGTTTTCCACCATTTTTTTCAACTTCAAGAGAAACTTTTTTCATTTCTTCCATAAAATCGTCCTCACTTTTAATAGAAATAATTTTAGCACCCATAATATTCATTAAAAGTGCATTTCCGTTTTTTAAAAATATTTCATTTTGTTCAGGAATAAGTTCTTTGCAAACCACAATAGATTTTAAACCTAATTGACAAGCCGAACCAACTAGTTCTCTTGCCGCATTAGATTGATAATGTCCTGCAATAATAAGTGTGTCACAATTTTGATTGATTGCATCTCCAATTATTCGTTCATATTTTCTTAATTTGTTTCCGCCACCGCTTCTTCCACCTTCGTCATCACGTTTTATAAATATTTTTGGACCTTGTAAGTATTCGGTTAATCGCGGTAAAAATTCAAGCGACGATTCTTTTTCTATAAGTTTAACCTTGATGTTTTCAGTATTCATTTCTTTTGTTTTTTATCGGTTTTCTGTCGCTCGAAAGTGTCGCACAACGTTTTTCGGCTTTGCGAAGGTGGGGAATTAGAAGTAGGATGTTCATTTTAGTAATCAAGTTTATTAGAATTCCAATGCTCAAATTTAGCACTTATGCCCCACTTTTGCAAAACCGATGTTGAACTAAACCTTCGGTAGCCCTTCGTACTTCATAGATATAAAATCATTACTTTTATTGTTAGACAAATATACATAATAATGACTAAAAAAAAACACCAGAGGAATTAGGCTATAACAAAATCTTAAATGAAGCATGTAGGGAAGTTCCAAAATTTGAAGATCTTCTCTTACGATTTAAGCAACACATTAGTGTGCTAGGTCGGAGCGAAAAGACTTTTGACAATTACAGTAGGCATGTTGCAGTAATGGCCTTGCATTTTAAGTGCTTGCCCACAGAGTTAGATGAAGACCAAGTGCGTGATTATTTATTTGGTTTGCAACAGCGCAGTAAAACACCGTCTCAAACGTATTTTAAGCATACCGTTTATGGCTTGCGATTTTTATTAAAAGCGGAAGGCTTGCCATACTCATTTTTGCATTTGCCTGCAATAAAGCACGATAAAAAACTGCCAACTGTTTTAAGTAAACAAGAAATGTGGGCAATGCTTATGGCGCCCAAATTATTAAAGCATAGAATATTAATTGGCTTATTATATAGTTGTGGTTTGCGTTGTATGGAAGTACGTAATATTCGGCTTAAAGATTTAGATTTTGACCGACAACAATTGCATATTGTGCAAGGCAAAGGAAAGAAAGATAGATACGTACCGCTGAGTGAACATATTATAAAAGGGCTAGAAAAATATATTGCTAGCGAACGACCTTATGAATATTTATTTAATGGCCAGCCTCAACAGCAAGCAGGTGGCGACTTTGATAGTCGCTATAGTCAACGAGGTGTGCAATGGGTAGTAAAAGATGTGGCTAAGCAAGCTGGCATTATTAAGGATGTACATACGCATACTCTGCGCCACACTTACGCCACACATTTGCTAGAAGATGGTTTAGATATTGTTACACTTAAAGAATTACTAGGTCACGAAAATATTGAAACGACCATGGAATATTTACATGTATGTCAGTTAGATAGTAAGCGTGCTTTTAGTCCACTAGATACTTTATTTGAAGCGTGCGCACCAAAAACGAAGTAGCACATGTGCTGCACAAAATGGGCAGTGAAGGTCTTGCAGCATTGCGGCTTAATCCGTATCAGCAAGCGGCCTTGCGTGCTATTGCCAACTGCCGCACACCAGCCTTAGGTGGCCATGTGGATGCCTGCACAGATTGTGGTGTGGTGCAAATTAGTTACAACAGTTGCCGCAACAGACATTGCCCTAAATGCCAAGGCCATAAGCGCGAGCAATGGATTGCAGCACGTGAAGCAGAGTTATTGCCAGTGCCTTATTATCATGTGGTGTTTACACTGCCTAGTTCACTAAATACTTTGGCTATGTGTAGACCTAAGTTGGTGTACGATACATTGTTTAAAAGTGCTTGGCACACGATAAGTAAATTTGGCCACGAGCAGCATGTAGAGTTAGGTATGGTAAGTGTGCTGCACACATGGGGGCAAGCACTTACACTTCACCCTCATTTACCCCGTAGGATAAACTATCCGACGGGGTGAACTGCATAGTACCTGGCGGTGGCTTAGATGCCGATAAAAATTGGCGTGCTCTAAAAGGCAAGGGTAAATTTTTATTTTCTGTAAAAGCCATGAGTAAAATGTTTAGGGCTATGTATGTTGCACTATTGCGCAAAGCTGGTATCGCAGACAAACATTTACTAAATTCATTATTTAATAAAGAATGGGTAGTGTATGCCAAACGTCCTTTTGGCTCACCCAAGCAAGTAATAGAATATTTGGGTAGATACACGCATTCACCCCGTTGGATTCCCAAAGAAAAATCGTAACCTACTTTTTAGATAAATTTTACCATTGCCTGATTTTAAGTACTTTTCTCTTCTAGTTGCATCCTGCTGATTAAGGCATCCCTCCCAATATATAAGTTTGAGCGGTTTCCTAGTACTGGTAGATTTTACTTGGCCGCTGTTATGCATGTCAATGCGTTGCTTTAGGTCTTTAGTATATCCTGTATAAAAGTGATAATCTACTTCGCTGAGAAGAACATATACATAATAATATTGCATCTAGTATTCTTTTTGTAAATATAGTTAATCCTACGGGGTAAAGGTAGCTATTAGCAACGCACGTATTAACGGCATAGAAAGTAGCACTGTATCTTTTACATACAAGGATTACAAGGCTGGTGCTGCAACAAAAGTAATGACACTTACTCATTCAGAATTTATTCGTCGGTTTGCACAACACATATTGCCGTTACGCCTAGTGCGCATAAGGCATTACGGTATGCTTAGCAGCACAAGCAAGCGTAAATATTTAGCCAATACACAAGCTCAATTAAATGCTACTGTTGTTTTATTAGTAGCTAAAACTTTTGTACGTTGTTGCTTGCATTGCAAATCACCATCGCTTATAACCATCAGCACATTTGATAATCGTGGTCCACCACCTGAAGTGCTTACTGGAAACAAAAATGCACCTGCCGTTGCACCACGTACAATAAAAATTGAACAATGTGCTTAGCCGTTGGATATAATTATCCTACGGGATGAATAGCGGGTAAGGGCACTTATGTGCCTTACACAAAAAAAGTAAACACACTACATCCTGAAACTAAACTAGCCTGTTATAAATTAAAAAACAAGTAGCCCACTGGCTACAAGACCTCCAAAAAAAGTTTGCGTTAAGTCCATAAGGGCGAGATCTATTGCACGGTTTCGTTCAACCTAAGTTTCATGCTTGGCACTACGTGCCGCACGAAAACTTAGATGTTGCATGCTGTTTTATTTTTCGGCTCTTAATTTCTCTATTTGTTCAATTGTCAATTGTGTATGTTCAGCAATTTCATTGTTACTAATATTTGTTTTAAACAAACTTCTTGCAATGTCTTCTGATTTCTTTCTAACAGCAAATGTCATTCTTCCTCTATCGTCTTGTTCTCTCATAAGAACATAATCGTAAGCTTCCAATTCAGCTGGTGTCCAATTATGTTTGTTTGCATCCTCATAGGCAAATTTCAAACCTTCGTCTTTTAAGTTCTCTGGAACTACATGAAGGTTTTCTGCATTCTTAATAAAGTAAACCCATTGGTCGATTACGCTTTCAAGTTCATTTTCTTT
>JBEGUD010000242.1:0-7944 GCA_041179065.1 Bacteroidota bacterium
AACTATGCCACCGAAGGGTTTCAAGAAATTTTATTTTTACTTTTTATTTTTATAGCCATTGTAACTGGGGTATTAAGTTTTGTACGAAAATATTCGGTGATACCAGTAGTAGGAGCACTTTGCTGCCTCTATTTAATGATTGAAATACCTGCTATTAGCTGGATGTGGTTTTTTATATGGATGGGTATTGGTTTAACCATTTACTTCTTTTATAGTAGACGTAGAAGTAAACTCGCGCAGTAATGAAATATCAAATTGGTGACGAAATATTAGTGTTGCATAGCAACGAAGAAGGGAAAGTGGTTGATTTTATCAACGACAAAATGGTGATGATCGAAGTACGCGGCGTTAAGTTCCCGGCGTACATGGATCAAATTGATTTTCCTTATTTTAAGCGCTTCACCCAAAAAAAAATAGTAGAGGATCAAAAACCGCTCAAGCAGTTTATTGATAACATCCCACAAGAAAAACCAAAGCCTACAGCCGTTAAAGAAGAAACGGGCGTTTGGTTAACCCTCATTCCAAAATTTGGACTCGACGATTTTAATGATGAAATTGTTGTTTCGTTTAAAGTGCATTTGGTCAATAACATGGCTACTGCATATGGGTTTCATTACAAGCAGTATTTGTCTTCTAGTTTAAATTTTGAATTAGACGCCACCATTCAACCTTTTCATGATATTTATTTACATGACCTAGCGTTTGAAGCCATCAACGATACACCTAATTTTAGTATAGACTTTTCTTTACTGCAAAAAGTAAAATACAAAGCAGCGCATTACGAAACCAACCTTAAATTAAAACCAAAGCAGGTATTTAATGCTATCGAAAAATTAAAAGAAAACAATGAACCTACATTAACGTATTTGTTGTTTGATGCCTACCCAGATGAAGCAGTGGTAGAAACTTTTGATGTATCTAAATTAGCTGCGGCGGGGTTTAAAGTGTACGACGCTAAAAAAATTAAAGAAAATTTGCCGCCGGCAAGATCGGTGGTAGACCTCCACATAGAAAAGCTCACCAATAGTTTTTTGCATTTAACCAATACCGAAATCATGGGTATTCAGTTAAGTGAATTTGACAAATGGTACGACCTAGCTGTAGCGCACCGCTTGCCTTCTTTTATTGTGATTCATGGGGTGGGCGAAGGGGTTTTAAGAGACGAACTACACAGCATTTTAAAGACCAAAAGAGAGGTCAAACACTTTATCAATCAATACGATGCGCGCTTTGGTTATGGTGCCACAGAGATATTCTTTAAATAAAGGTTATCTTTGCAGTTCCATAAGCCCGAACCATCGAGGTGCCTAGGCACTTAGGAAAGTCCGGACAGCATAGGGCAACCCACCGGTTAAGCGCCGGCCGTTTATATGGTAGCATATAAATGCGAGATAGTGCCACAGAAAATTACTTCCGTTTTGCAAAAAGCGGACACAGGTGAAAATGTGAGGTAAGAGCTCACAGCTTTTGTTGGTAACAGCAAAGGAGGGTAAACCTTGGGTGTTGTAATGCCATGTATAGGAATCTTTGAAAGCGGCTCGTTTGATTCCAATTTATTGGAAGGGTTCCAGGGTAGGCAGCAAGATTGTATTAGTAATAATACAACTAGATAAATGATGGTTTAGAAACAGAATCCGGCTTACGAGGCTTATGGTTTTTTTTATTTTGAATTAATTGTTTTGATATGACACAAGAGCAGATTAAGTATATGAGAGACCGAGTGACGGTTTTGAGGAGGTTTCTTTGACGTTGAGAACCGCATATACAAAGTAGATACAGATAAGCAACTTTCGCTTTCGCCTGGCTTCTGGGATGACAATACCAGAGCTACTGGCATCATGAAAGAAATTAAGGTAAACGAATATTGGTTAAAGCTTTTCAAACAAGTTGAAAATAGCGTAGAAGATTTTGCTACACTATTCGAATTTTGGAAAGCCGGTGATGCCACCGAAGAAGAAACCAAAGAAGCGCATAGCACCGCCATTGAGCAAATAGAAGAAGCTGAATTTAAAAGCACACTCAATAAGCCAGAAGACGAGCTCACTGCCGTTTTACAAATTAATCCGGGCGCTGGTGGAACAGAAAGTCAAGACTGGGCCGAAATGTTACTACGCATGTACCGCATGTATGGCGAAAAGCAAGGATGGAAAGTAACCGAAATAGATTTTCAGGCGGGTGATGGCGCCGGTATTAAAAGTGCAACCCTTCAATTTGAAGGGGACTTTGCGTACGGATTTTTAAAAGCAGAAAGTGGGGTACACCGTCTCGTGCGCATCTCTCCATTTGATAGCAATGCTAGAAGGCATACTTCTTTTGCTTCTGTATATGTATATCCACTAATTGATGACTCTATAGAAATTACCGTTAACCCTGCCGATTTAGAATGGGCGTTTTACAGAAGTGGAGGTAGTGGTGGTCAAAACGTAAATAAAGTAGAAACTGCCGTTCGTTTAAAGCATGGACCTAGTGGTTTTATAGTGGAGTGCCAGCAGGCCAGAACCCAAGGTGAAAATAGAGAGCTTGCATTAAAAATGCTTAAGAGTAGGCTTTATGAAGAGGAGCTACGCAAGCGTCAAGAAGCCCTCAATGCCACCAATGCCAACAAGAAAAAGATAGAATGGGGAAGTCAAATACGTAGCTATGTATTTCATCCCTACAAGATGATTAAAGATCACCGTACCGATTATGAAGTAGGTAATGTGGGTCCTGTAATGGATGGAGAAATTGAAGGCTTTATTAAGGCTTATTTGATGCTAGAAAAAGAGAGCCAAGAATAGCAGCTATCAAAGAAGCACATAGTACAGCAAATTTTGCTTGGTCTTGTAAAAGGCTGCTAGAAAAAGCAAGTGTTGCAATAAAGATGCTCATGGTAAATCCAATGCCAGCTAAAAAAGTAGCACTGATAAATATTTTCCAACTTGCATTTGTTGGAAGTGCCGCTTTTTTGTTTTTTATAAACAAGTAACAGGCAAGTGTAATACCTAGCGGTTTACCAATTACTAAGCCTGCCATAATCCCCAAGCTTAGGGTAGAACTAAAAGTATCCAAACTAATTGTAGGTAAAATAATAGCAGTATTTGCCAGCGCAAAAAGAGGGATAATAAAAAAATAAACGGGCTTGTTAAGTCGCAGTTCCCATTTGGCAAGTGCATTAATTGGCATTAAAAATGCAAATAATACACCCGCAACAGTAGCATGAATACCCGCACGGTGCATGCAGTACCAAAGTATGATTCCTACAAGTCCATGAATTAGTGTAAGTGATTTATATTTTTTATTTAGTAACCAAAGTGTTACACCCGCTGCAATAACCCCCAATAAAAAAAAGAAGTTAATAGTGCCGCCATAAAAAAATGCAATAATTACAATGGCGCCTAGGTCATCAATAATAGCAAGAGCTGTTAAAAAAATTTTGATAGAACTCGGCACGCGCTTTCCTAATAGAGCGGCAATGCCAAGCGTAAAGGCGATATCTGTAGCAGATGGGATTGCCCACCCACTCATATTAGAAGTGCCTTTATTGAATAGTGCAAATAAAATTGCTGGAACAATCATGCCGCCAATAGCACCAACTATGGGAAGTGATGCCTGCTCAATACTAGAGAGTTCGCCTTTTGTAAACTCTCTTTTTATTTCCATGCCTGCTAGCAAAAAAAATACAGACATGAGTAAATCATTTATAAGCGCTAACATCGAATCTGGCAAATGCAACTGTGTAATAAAACTAGCAGTAAATGGGCGTTGCCAAAAAGAAGTATAAGCTTCTCCAAATGTTGTGCCATTGGATAGCCACAATGAAAGGGCAGTGGTTACAACAAGTGTAATCCCAATAGCTTTGGCATCCCCAAAAAATACGGTGAGTGGGTTTACAAATAACCGGTTATACAATTTTGTACGCATTTAATTACCGGTTAAAATATCAAACTTACTTTTTGGCCTTAGCTTGTCTTGCCAGTTAAAGCTTTTGAGTTTTAGTTCATCATGATTGGTTTTACCACGCATAGGTAGGAGACCGCCTTCTAGGTTATTGATAAATTTTACACGCTTGGGCTTACCTTCTAAAAAACTAATTTCTATAAGATCGGAACTGTTTTTATTGACACCTACAAATCGCTTTTCATCGTCCTGTGCGTAATAAATGTTTTCGGCGCTGCCCCGGGCTGTCAAAAAATGTACTTGACCTGTACTATCAAATAATGCGTTGATGCTATTGCCTCTTACTTGGTTAAAATAGTTGCTACTATCAACTTTACTAATGCTTAGTGCATTTTCAAAAACATACAAACGTTCGGGCTTTTTGTTTTTTAAGAATAAATAAATAGTGTCTCCACTAATTTGGTTTTCTTGTGCCCATAATATGGGGTTGTCAAATAATCTAAACACTGAGTCTTGACCCGAAAAAAATAAACTATCACCAACGGCTTGTAGTGAGTCAGAAAATATTTTTACATTTTTATAGGCTTCGAAATACTTTAAGGTACTATCTATAACTGGTTCAGACTTTAATTTAACAGAATCAACTGCAGTTTTTGGACTTCCTTTTTTAAGGACAGGTTTTACTGATACCACTTTAATCGTGTCTTTTAGTACCAACTTTTTAATGCTTGTATCTGCTGGCACAGGCCTTAGGTTTGGAACTTTTTTTGTTTTTAGTAAATCAATTACACGTCCACTAAACAAAGTATCTGCGGTAATAAAAATACTATCGCGACCTTGCTTAATAATAAGGAGTGGAATTTGCGTTGCCAATATCGTACTCCTTTTATTGTTGGTTTTAATGTTATTGGCGATCATGTCAAAACCCTGCTCTTTGTCTTTACTTCTGTAAACGGCATTGCCTCTAAATTCACTGAGTCCGTTGAGGCTATCAATAGCAATTTCATCGGCGGTAATGCTAAAAGTAGAATCTTCTATGATCGAACGCTTGTATAAATTGGCAATTTTCTTTTTGATATCATAAAAGCCTTCACGCGTTTTAATGGTAAGGCCATTTTTATCTTTAATTACAGTAGGGCTAATAAACGTAGATACTTCGGTGGTAGTATTGTATTGAAGGCTATCCGTTTTTATTGTACCGTCTGGTTGTACCAATAATACATTTTTATAAAAATAAATATCCTTGGTATCGCCGTAGTAATTTCCTTCGGTACTGGTAAGGGTTGTTTTTTTATTAACCACTTTACCGCCATACAAGTAGGTGCCTAGTTTTAGGTTTAGATCGTAGGTTAGGTTTTCGGTGGTGAGGGTACTTTTTTTATCAGTTAACCTTACTTTTTTGGTCAGTAGCGCCTTTTTTTCGATACCCATATAACGTAGGTACTGCGCGTAAATATGTACGCTGTCTGCATCATTGATATGAACATTGCCAAATGATTCGAGTGTATTGGCTATAGGTTTTATAATGGCACTATCGGCGTAAAAAAGTGTTTTGCCTTGTCTCACTTTTACATTTCCTGCGTAAGAAACCAGCTGATTAGAATCGGACTTTTGAAGGTACTGTTTATCGGCAGCTAAAATGTATAAAAAGTTTTCTTGCGTAATAACCTTAGACTTTATGCTGTCTTTTGGTTTGGCCATTTCTTTGGGCTTTCCAGGTTGTGCATGCGTAATAATTGCGGCCAGCACAAAGCAAATTGTAAAGTATCGTTTAAGTAAAGCAGCCATTATTGTTTCTTGGAACTAGCAGTGTCTATAATAGGTGCTAGGAGTGGACTACTTTTGTCTTTTTTACCAAAAACCGAAAACTGCACATACCTTTTTGGATGTACTCTTAAGTCATCTAATAATGTATTGGCGCTCTTTAAACTATTATTTAAGTTATTGTAGAGCGTTTTGTCATTAATAAGTTTACCTAAACTTCCTTCGTCACTAGCTGCTTTTTTAATAAGCACATTTAAATTGTCGATAGCGGTTTTTAAATTACCAATAGTACCGTTGATGTCTGCGGATGCAAGTTTATTGGTTGTTGCCTCTAAATTTGATAGGGTAGCAGCAACTTCTTTATTATGGTCCGCTAAATTTTTAGTAACACTATTGATATTATTTACAGTACTAGTGATAGCGCCGGACTGTTTGTCAAGCATTGATTCAATTGCCGCTGCAGATACAATTAAGCTAGTTGTAGTTGTATTGATATTCGCAATGGCCTCTTGTAAATTATTTTTTGTGTTAGGATCAAATATGCGGTTAATATTTTTTAACACACTATCGAGTGATTGAACCGTTACTTTGATTTGATCGGTAACGGGCTCTAGTTTGTTCATGGCATCATCAAAAAGGCCAATCGCATTTCTAGTAGCAATGGTGTCTTGTGGGTTTAAAAAGCTAGTATTGTTACCTAGCTTAATAACAATGCTAGGCGTACCAAGTGGATTGTCTTTAATACTTGCTACCGAGTTTGCAGGGATTTTATAGTTTTCATTTAACTTGATTGTTACAAGTATAGAATGTAAATTAAAATCCGTGTTTTCAATATCAATAACACTTCCTACTTGAAATCCGTTTACATACACGGGGTTAGACACCATTAGACCCTTGGTGTCTTCGTATTTGGCAAAAATGTAATTACCCGTTTTAAATAATGTTTTTCCCTTCAAAAAATTAAAGCCTAGAATGAGTACCGTAATAGATATAGCGGTAAGTGCTCCAACTTTTGATTCGTTCGAAATCTTCATGTAACAAAATTAAGGTTTATTGACCGCCTACGCCTATCTGATTCTCTAGTGACTTTTTATAAATCCGAACCGATTTAGTGATCACATCACATATTTCTAATTGACCTAACTCACTATTCAGGTAGTCTTCTTCTTCGGGGTTTGAGATGAACCCTGTTTCAACAAGCACAGCCGGCATGCTAACAGCTTGTAATACCCAAATGCCTTTTTTACGTTGTTGCGCTTGTCTACTAACGCGTCCCACTTTTTGAAATTCTTCTTCAATGGTTAAAGCTAGTTTTGCGCTGCGCTGAAAGTATTGCTGCGCCATAATGCTGGCTAGCATTTGTTTGGTAGGGTCGTTGGCGTCTGTTTGTTTACGGGCTTCGAGTATTTTTAATGAAACACTATCTAGGTATTCATCCACACTTTCTCCAGCGGCAGCTACGCGTTCATCAGATTTGTCTACACCAAAAATAAAAGTTTCGGTACCTATGGCAGTGCTTGGTAATCGGGTAATTTTATATTGAGGCACTTGTTTTTTTACTTTCTTGCCTTTTTTACCCTTTACAGAAATTGTTTTGTAGCCTACCACTTCTTTTACGGTTCTAGATCCTGCCGAATTCACGTGGATACAAATAAATAAATCGCCTTTTAAGCGGTTGGCGATATCAGCCTTTTCGATTACTGAGTTAAAAACGTCTGTTTTACGGGTCATTAATATTTCAACATCGGGGAGGGCTTGCTTTAGTTGTACCTCTAATTTTAATGCAATAGCGAGTGAAATATCTTTTTCGGTAGAATACCTGCCTCTAGCTCCAATGTCTCCGCCACCGTGTCCAGCATCAATAATGATTCTTTTGAGGGCTTGTTTTTGAATGGGTGTCGAATTTGGTATTGCAAAAGCCTGGATAGACATTAAAAATGAACTCAGTATGACAACAATTCTTCTAATCTTCATATCAATTCGTTAAAGGATTTTAGATATAAGTCATTTTACACCTTTCATACACTATTTTTGCCTAGTGAATAGAAGCAAACGACGTAAAATTAACGTAAAAACCGCACCCACTATTGTTGTGGGCATAGTTTTGCTTTTATTAACATTTCAGTGGGAATCAAGGGCCTTTTTAAGGCAAACTGCCCCTTTTATTAGCGATACCCTTGTAAAAAAGGTAGATACCCTTCCAAAAAAGACCGATTCTCTTGTTAAAACCATTGATACCCTCATATTGTCAAAAGACTCTATCGATGCCCCTATCGACTATAACGCCGCTGATTCGGGGGTTTT
>JBEGUD010000243.1:0-7726 GCA_041179065.1 Bacteroidota bacterium
TCTTGAAACCCTTCGGTGGCATAGTTCGCAAACGCTTCCGATATGCGGTTCATTGAAAAATAAACGAACACAGCAACAATTGTAGGTATAATATACTGTCCGTTAATGTATGGAAGTCTAAATGCACTACTACCTGCTTCTTTAGCCAAGCGTGGTAAAACGAGTACACCAAAACAAACCAGCACAAATGCAAAGAGTGTTCCGATACTGGTTAAATCTGTCATGGTAGAACTAGAAACAAACAGTGATGGAATACCTACGAGGCAACCCGTAACAATCGTTGCAAAAGAAGGCGTACCAAATTTAGGGTGCACTTGTGCAAACTTTTTAGGAAGTAGTCCATCCCTACTCATACTCATCCAAATACGAGGTTGTCCTAATTGAAAAACAAGGAGTACACTTGTTGTTGCTACAACAGCACTCACCGAAATCAAGTACCCAATTTTATTAAGATTCAATTTTTGGAACACATAAGCGAGTGGATCGTCTACTTTTAATTCACTATAATTAACCATACCCGTTAATACCAGGGCAATTAAAATATAAAGGACCGTACAAATAATTAAAGAGTAAATCATGCCACGTGGTAAATCACGTTGTGGATTTTTACATTCTTCGGCGGTGGTTGAAATAGCATCAAAACCAATGTAGGCATAAAACACCGCAGATACACCCGCAAGCACGCCTGTAAATCCATTGGGTAAAAATGGATCCCAGTTATTGGTGTCTACATAAAAGAAGCCCATTACAATTACAAAAATGATCACTGCAATTTTAAAGATCACCATGTAATTGGTTGTTTTCTTACTCTCCTTAATACCTACATAGGCAAGTGCAGTGATAAGCATCACAATTACAAAAGCTGGAATATTAATTATAAATTTTATGCCGGCAATAACGGGTGCATTTACAATAGCATCATAACCCGTTTTAGCATGTCTACCCAGGCTTTCAAGCGAAGCGCCACCTGCCATTGCCTTTACTGCTTCATCGTAACCACTTTGTGCATTGGCTGTGTTGGTAGAAAGCCATCCTGGCAAATGAATATTGAATCCTTCTAGTAAATTATTAAAATAACCACTCCAACTAATAGCCACTACAATGTTACCAATGGCATATTCAAGTATTAGCGCCCAACCAATAATCCAAGCCACTACTTCACCAAATGAAACATAGGCATACGTGTAAGCACTACCTGCAATAGGCACCCTACTTGCAAACTCGGCGTAACAAAGTGCACTAAATCCGCAGGTGATGGCTGTAATAACAAATAATAGGGATATACCCGGACCGCCATTAAATGCTGCGGTACCAATGGTAGAAAATATACCTGCCCCAATAACGGCAGCAATACCCATAAACGTTAAATCCTTTACGCCTAATATTTTTTTAAGTCCAGAGCCATGCCCCTCTGCTGCTGTGGCATCAGCATTAATTTTTGCAATTGATTTTTTTCTAAATAAAGAATTTGACATGCGCTAATAATTGCGTTTAGTATGCGTAATAAAATGTAAAATTAATTTTCACGTTGCATTAAATAATTGGAAAGTGCTAACAGTGCTGACTTTCGAGTACTGGTAACAGCAATATCTTCTAAATTAGCTAGGGCCATTTGCAAATATTTTTCTTTGAGCTCGATAGCCCAGGCGTCTACATTACAAGCCTTAAATAATTCCAGCACCTGTGGTACTTTATCCGGACCAGTACTAGCTAGTAGCGTATCAAGCTTTGCGCGCTGATCAGGTGTTGCCACTTCTAAAGCGTGCAGTAGTAAAAAGGTTTTTTTATTTTGTCTGATATCGCCGCCTACTTCTTTACCAAATTTTTCAGGATCGCCAAAAGCGTCTAAATAATCGTCTTGAATTTGAAAAGCAATACCTAAGTTTTTTCCAAACTCATAGAGGTGTTTGCAATTGTTTTGCGTGGCACCTCCTAATATGGCCCCCATTTCTAAACTAGCCGCAAGTAGCACCGAAGTTTTAAGGGTAATCATATGAATGTATGCGTCAAGTGTAACCGATGGCATTTTTTCAAAATCCATATCCAGTTGCTGACCTTCACACACTTCTCTTGCGGTGGTATTAAAGAGGCTTAATATTTTAGGTAAATAAGCCGGGTTAATGTTTTGTAATTTTTCGTAGGCTCTAATGAGCATGACATCGCCTGTTAAAAGCGCCGTATTATCACCATATTTGGTATGCACTGTTTGCATGCCGCGCCTTAACGAAGCAGCATCCATCATATCGTCATGAATGAGGGTAAAATTGTGAAATAACTCAATGGCTGTGGCAAGTGACCAGGCGTCTTCGGTAATCTCACTAAAAAGCTCATTACCTAGTACACATAAAATGGGTCTAATTCTTTTACCGCCAATACTTAAAAAATATTCGCCAGGTTCATACAGGCTTGCAGGGGTCGTCGGAAATTGGGCTACCCCAAAACGGGTACCAAATTCGGCCACCAATTCTTTAAAATCATGCATACTACAAACCTAAATAATTATTAATGAGCAACCTTAACTATTCTTTCAGTAATTGATAATTATTTTTGTAGGGTATTTTCAAACCCCCATTTATGAAAAAACTACTTTTTACCGCTTTATTATTTGTTGCTGCCTTTTATGCCGGTGCCCAAACTACAAAACCCATCCTTCAATCGATTGGTGTTAAAGTGTACCCTGGCGCTATTACATATAAGCAGTATAAAACGGAGTCTGTGGCCAAGGAATTACTGGCTTATTTTAACGAAGACGGCTTTAGATTAACGGGTTTATATGAAAAACACATGCCTATACCAAACGCAGAGGGCCTTGAGTGGTACGTGGGTGGTGGTGGCCACTTTGGCCTTTGGAATAATAGTTGGAGGCTCCGAAACCCACCTAGTACGGCTGTTTTTGCCATTGGAGTAGATGGTGTGCTTGGTTTAGATTATAAGATACCGAGTGCACCCCTGGCCATTAGTTTTGACTGGCAGCCCTCATTTAACCTAGTGGGACATACCTATTTTGAAGGCGGTTGGGGTGGATTAGCTGTTCGTTACACCTTTAAATAGGCTGTCTACAAATTCGTGCTTATCAAAAATGATAAGGTCATCAATTTTTTCGCCTACCCCAATATATTTTACCGGTATTTTAAATTGATTGGCAATGGCTAGCACCACGCCACCTTTAGCGGTACCATCTAATTTGGTAATAGACAAAGCCGTTACCTCGGTGGTTGCTGTAAACTGCTTGGCCTGCTCTAGGGCATTTTGACCTGTAGAACCATCTAATACGAGCATTACTTCGTGTGGAGCACCAGGTATCACCTTTTGAATCACACGCTTAATTTTACCTAGCTCATCCATCAGGTGAAGCTTGTTGTGCAAACGACCGGCTGTGTCAATAATCACCACATCGGCATTTTTAGAAACGGCACTGGTAACCGTATCAAATGCTACGGCACTTGGATCGGCTCCCATGGTTTGCTTAACAATGGGCACACCCACGCGCTCACTCCAAATGGTTAGCTGCTCAGTGGCGGCTGCTCTAAACGTATCTGCGGCTCCCAGTACAACCTGGTTACCTGCCTTTTTATAGTTGTTGGCGAGTTTACCAATGGTGGTGGTTTTACCCACACCATTAACGCCCACTACTAAAATAACGTAGGGCTTTTTACCTGCCGGAATGGTAAAGTCTTTGTATTCAGGTTCTGGAGCATCTACGAGTATTGCTTCAATTTCTTGTTGCAGTAAAGCGTTTAACTCACTAGTATTCAGATATTTATCTTGTCTTACTCTTTTTTCTACGCGTTCAATAATTTGGAGGGTGGTTTCCATTCCTACGTCCGCACCAATGAGTGCTTCCTCGAGGTTATCTAATACTTCATCATCAACGGTACTCTTGCCCGCAATGGCTTTGGTGATTTTAGCAAAAAAGCCTTCCTTGGTTTGTTGTAAACCTTGGTCTAGACTCTCCTTCTCTTTGATTCCAAACAGCTTTCCTAAAAATCCCATAGTACTAATTTGACGTGTAAAAATACAAAAAGCCTTCCCGATGAGGAGAAAGCTTTATGAATGAGTTTAAGTATTGAAACTATTTCTCTTTTAAGAAATCGTTCACTTTGTCTTTGTGAATGATATTTTCTTTAAAAGTATAGGCACCAGTTTTAGGGCTTCTAATAGCCTTAATTACTTTAGTCCAGTTTTTAGCTTCTGCAGAAGCCTTAAGATCTTTTACTTTCGCGTTTTTCGATGCAGCTTTTGCCATGACTATTTAATTTCTTTATGAACAGTTACTTTTTTCATGATTGGGTTAAATTTCTTTAACTCCATACGCTCTGGCGTATTCTTCTTGTTTTTTACAGTGATATAACGGCTTGTACCAGCAAGACCAGTAGCCTTGTGCTCTGTACACTCCAAAATAACCTGTACTCTATTGCCTTTTCTTGCCATTGTATTGGTCGTTTACTTTGTTATTGTAAATTAGATTTTTGTTCCTTTTAATCTCAATTCTTTGATTACGGAAGCTAAACCATTTTTGTTAATCGTTCTTAATGCATCTGTAGAAACCTTTAGGTAAACCCAACGGTCTTCTTCAGCAAAAAAGAAACGCTTTTTCTGTAAATTAGGTAAGAAACGACGCTTTGTTTTGATGTTAGAGTGTGAAACACTATTTCCAACAATCGGCTTTTTACCTGTAACTTGACATACTCTTGCCATGACGCTATTTTTTTTCGGGACGGCAAAGGTAAGGAAATGCTTCAAATTACCAATACGAAAATCCCTTTTTTTAAATAATTTATCTGTTGCGGGCTATTTACACCCTATTTTATTCATTTTCAGCTACTTAGCTGTACATCTCTGTCCTCAATTCTTGCACACGACTGTCATCCATATACTCATCAAAAGTCATTAAACGATCAATAATGCCCTTTGGCGTTAACTCAATGATACGTGTTGCCACGGTTTGCATAAACGTATGATCGTGAGAAGTTAACAGCACAACACCCGGGAAACTGATACATCCTTCGTTGAAACTTTGGATACTTTCTAGGTCGAGGTGGTTAGTAGGCTGATCCAAAATGATAAGGTTTGGATTTTGTAGCATCATACGGCTTACCATACAACGCACTTTTTCTCCTCCACTTAATACATTGGTTTTTTTCATGATATCGTCTCCGCTAAACAACATTTTACCTAAAAACCCTCTGATAAAAGGTTCGTCGGCGTCCGTTACGTGCGCAGGAACATATTGTCTTAACCAGTCCATAAGGGTTAAACCTTCCGTAAAAAATTCTCCATTTTCTACAGGTAAATAGGCTTTAGTGATGGTGGTACCCCACTCAAATTTGCCTGCATCCGGGACTGTAATTTCGTTGATGGCATCAAAGAAATGCGTTACCGCAGATGGATCCTTACTTATAAAAGCAATTTTCTCGTTTTTGTTAACGCTAAAAGTTACTTTATCAAATAGGGTTCTACCATCCACTGTTTTTTTCAAATTCTCCACGTTCAAAATCTGGTTTCCAACCTCACGAAGTGGCTGGAAAATGATACCTGGATATTTACGGTTAGACGGTTCAATTTCTTCGATGGTTAATTTTTCCAAGGCCTTTTTTCTAGAAGTTGCTTGCTTACTTTTAGAAGCATTGGCAGAGAATCGGGCAATGAAATCGATAAGCGCTTGACGCTTCTCTTCCACCTTTTTATTTTTATCGTTTACTTGTCTACTCATTAATTGAGAAGACTCGTACCAGAATGTATAGTTACCTGTAAAGGTTTTAATTTTTGCACGGTCAACGTCTGCAACGTGCGTACACACGGTGTCTAAGAAGTGTCTGTCGTGACTTACAACGAGTACAATATTTTCGTATTCTGCTAAAAAGTTTTCTAACCACCCAATGGTTTCAATGTCAAGACCGTTGGTAGGTTCATCGAGTAATAAGATATCCGGGTTACCAAATAATGCTTGCGCTAATAACACACGCACTTTCATATTTGACGGAATATCTTGCATGGTACTGGCATGCATATCATCTTTGATACCAAGGCTACTTAATAATGTTGCAGCGTCACTTTCGGCAGTGTAACCACCCATTTCACCAAACTCGCCTTCCAACTCCCCTGCACGTAAACCATCTTCTTCCGAAAAATCTGCTTTGGCATAAATCGCTTCACGCTCGTGCATCACTTCCCACATTTTTTTGTGGCCCATGAGCACGGTATTTAAAACCGTACAGGTATCAAATTCAAACTGGTTTTGCTTTAAAAAGCTCATACGCTCACCTGGCGTAATATCTACAGTTCCTTTGTTGGGCTCAATTTCTCCACTAAGGATTTTTAAAAACGTAGACTTACCGGCACCATTGGCACCAATAACGCCATAACAATTCCCTTTGATGAAATTGATATTTACTTCGTCAAAAAGTACGCGCTTACCATAAGCGAGGGTAATATTTCTAGCACTAATCATAGGATGAATCAGGGTTTGAGGGCGCAAAATTACAATTAATGCTGCAATAAATCCGCTAAAATAAATGGGTAAAATATAGAGTCAAACTACAGCTTGGCGTTTTACGCCCAAACAGCCCGCGCACTAGGGCTCGCGTCCAAACTTGTAAACTGGCCGGCCAAATACTGATAATAAGCCGTTATGGCAATCATACCCGCGTTGTCTGTGCAATATTCGAATGGAGGCACAAAAGGTTCCCATTTGTACTTTTTACCCGCCTCTACAAGTGCGTTTCGTAGGCCACTATTAGCGCTCACTCCACCCGCAATACAAACCTGTTTAACACCGGTTTGCACCACCGCTTTTTGAAGCTTTTTAATTAAAATGGTAACAATGGCATGCTGCACGGATGCGCACAAATCGTTTAGGTTGGCTTCTATAAAACCAGGCTCCTGCTTTTGTAAAAAATATAAGATGGAGGTTTTAAGTCCGCTAAAGCTAAAATTGAGCTCCGGAATTTGAGGTTCTGCAAATTTAAATGCGGTTGGATTACCGGTTTTTGCATACTTATCTATTAACGGACCACCTGGGTAAGGTAGCCCCAATAATTTTGCTGATTTATCAAAGGCCTCGCCTGCTGCGTCATCAATTGTTTCACCAATAATTTGGAGATTGGTGGGGCTATTAGCAAGTACAATTTGTGTGTGACCACCACTCACGGTTAAACATAAAAATGGAAAACTTGGACGGTGTTCTGGAATTAAATTAGCCAGCACATGCGCCTGCATATGATGCACGGCAATCAGTGGTTTTTGCAAACTAAGTGACAATGATTTTGCAAACTGCGCGCCTACTAATAAACTTCCAATTAAACCGGGGGCCTGCGTAAACGCAATGGCATCAAGCTTTTGAAGGCGCTCGGTACTGGTTGCAATTTCAGGAAATGCTTTTTGTAAAGCCGTATCAACTACGGGAACAATATTTTGCATGTGTGCTCTACTCGCAAGTTCTGGCACCACACCACCAAAGGTTTCATGCACTGTTTGGTTGGCAATAAAGTTGGATAATATAACGCCATCTACACATACAGATGCAGAGGTTTCATCACAAGAAGATTCGATGGCTAAAATGGTTACCGACATTATTACTGGTTCTAATTATTTGGTTCTAATGGCAACCACCGGATCCATTTTAGCAGCAATAGATGCTGGAATAATACCCGATACAATGCCCAAAATAATACAAATGCTTAGCGCCAAAAATACAATATTAGGTGCGATAAATATTGGGAACGGC
>JBEGUD010000244.1:0-12583 GCA_041179065.1 Bacteroidota bacterium
GGCTGTTGGCTTCATACCCCAGTTTGCTTTATGGTCATTATTAACAGCAACCTGCATCACAGATCCCGGAATATAAAATTTTTCGCCAGGTAATGGGCGTTCTTTTCCATTCACCATTTCAACAAGTGCATTGCGCACCGGTAATTTAAAATGGTAGGCTAAATTAGCGCTGCTACCAATTGTTATAATGGTTCCACCCGCTTCGGTAAATTCTTTTAAAGCAGGAATTGATTTTGCAGCCGTAATTCGTCCTAGCTGTGCGTGGTACATTTCAGGAATTTCTTTTTCGTTAGGCTCTCTACCTTCATAGCCACCCATTGCATTTGATCCAGCTTCTGCACGATATGCTGGAATCGCACCACCAACAAATAAAATAACATCGTATTTGCTTTTTAAATTACCTGCGTCAATTTCTTTTGCGTACACTACAGTAAATGGAAAATGATATTGTTCAAAAATCCATCTTGTCCATCCAGAAGGCATAGATCCACCATACACATCCCAAAGTGCAATTCTACTTGGCTTTAATGCAACAGCACCCATATTTAATTTTTGTTGTACGCCTGTGATTTTTACACCATTTTTAGCTGCAGCATTTTCTAAAATAGATACTGATTTGTCAGAAGCAGCTACATAAAAATATTCGCTATTTTTTTCTACCTCAATGCCCTCTTTTAATAAGTCATTAATTAAAATAAAGCTCGCGTTTTCTTTGGTAGAAAATGTGTAACCAACGGCACCTGCTAATTTTGTAAAAGAACCTTTGTGTTTTTGTTCCTCACCATAAGGGATTGTTTCAAACGGTCCGTCAAATGGTTCAAGTATACGGTCAAACTCGAGACCCATGGTATACGCTGGTGTCCAGCCTGCTGCATCATAAGGCCTAACTGGTGGACCACCAGGATATTGAAAATCGTTGGGATGATCTTGAGGCTCAAACATATCAATCACATGCGGTCTAAATGCTTGATTGGTTTTTACAACATACGAACCTGCTTCATATTCTTTACCACCAACTTTAAAATGAGCAGTTGCTTTTTCTACTCGAATACCACTCTTAATTAAAATATTTACAAAATTGGTAGCAGTAGTTGTTTGTGAAATTGGAATAATATAACCACGTGCATCTCTAAGTTTCGGATTCTTATATACTTTCTCATAGTACTGTAATGCAATGGTATCGGCACGTTGGTCTTTTTGATCCGCTTTCATTAACTCGTTCACCATTTCAACTTTATTTGGAGATAGTGTCCAATAGTCTTTACTTCCAGCATTGATTGAATTTTTACCCATGGTATAAATATTCATGAGTAGTTCATCTTTATGACGAGATGCATAATTTAATACCGCATAATTCAGAGATACTGAATAATCAATTGAATTTCTGAAATACCATTTTTGAGGTGTAATTGGAAAAGGAGTACCACTATTAGGAATAAGTCGAGACGGCACAAATGGAATTTTCATAGGTGTTGGATTGCCAATCATTTCTGTTAGAAGGCCAACAATATTATGGTAGTATGCTGTTGTTCTTAATCCACCATTCCACCATGTCGAATATACAGATCCGCTTTTCATGGTATAGCCTGGTTTATTTTCGGCATTCAGTCTTGTACTCATTACTGCACCTAATTGATCAATACCAGTAATCAATAATGGATCATACACATAATTAAATGGATCACGGTAAGGAGGGCCAGCCACAACGGTTCCAGCCGGTCCTGTTTGGTGGTGATTGTATAAAATTTGAGGCATCCATTCTACATACTGTTGAAGACTCATATTGCGTGACTCACTCATATTGGTCATATAAAAATCACGGTTGTTGTCATGACCAATATATTTTTGATAGAGCCTTGGTAAATTGGCAGTATTGCGTTTTAGAGTATCTGTATGGCGCATGTACCAATTAGACTGTAATTCTTGGCCATCAGGATTTGCATGTACAAATAAAATGATGGTAGATTTTAAAATCCGCTTTGTTTCATCGTCATTACGAGATAAAATTTGATACAATGTTTCTATCCACTGATGTATGCCAAGTACTTCATTGGCATGTAATCCGCCATCAATCCATACCACCGCCTTACTTTCGTTGGCAAGTTGCTTGGCATCCGCATCAGATAAGCCCTCTGCTCTCGCCATTTGTTGCGATATCGATTTATACTTTGCAAGCTTGGATAAATTAGCTGGGTCAGACACAATAACCATATACTGAGTGCGGCCTTCTTCTGTGGTACCAATACTTTGAAGCTTCATTTTATTTGAAGCCGCTGCTAATTTTTGTAAATACGCTTCCGTTTGCGTGTAATTGGCTAACTGATAATTATCACCAATATTAAATCCAAAATGAGATTTTGGACTTGGTACATTTTGCGCTTGGGCAAAAAAGGCAACTACAAGAGAAAGTAATAAAAGGGCTTTCCTAAGCATAGTGGATAGTTTAGAGTATCTAAATTAACCGAACTACTTTAAAAACTAAACTTTTGTTGGAGCTTTTTATATAAGATGCTTGTATACGTTATTTCATAGTAGCTGTTCCGCCTCTATGGTACTGCCCAAAATGAAAGCTACGCACCTGAGCAGGCTTACCATCAGCTAATACAACTTTAAATAAGTAGTCGTAATCGTCATCTGACAGCTGAGCCACAGGCCTTGCGCCTCCAAGTGCTTCAATCGTTTCTAATACGGTATTGGAATGACCAACAATTAATATTGACTTATCCTGCTTATCTAGGTTTATAAAATCAAGAACTGTCGTTACATTTTTTGGATTGTATATTTCTATCGGCATATTAAAATAGGTAGCCGTTTGTTTTGTTCTTTTGGTATCTGTAGAAAATATTTTTACAATGTTTTCTTTTTGCAAATAAGCTGCTAAATCTTTAGCCCTTTGCATACCAACAACAGTTAAATCTGGATTCAGTCGGTTTGCAAAAGAAGTGTCTTTTTCTGCATGTCTAACGATCCAAACAGTTGTTTTTTGTGCAGTTGCTTCAAAAGAAAATTGTAGCAACAAGACAATGGCAAAGCATTTAATATATTTTAGCATATGGTTATTTTACATGCAATGTAAATAAATAAGACCTCCTTACAATGAGGGCTGATTTATGATTAAGCTATATTTAATTTTTTTCAATTAATAACTGATTTATCTAAAAATATTTGAGATATTTCAAATTTTTTTAGATAAATCATTGTTATTAGGTAGTTTTAGCTAATAAATTATAGAAATTGAAGTTTTATTCACAGTTAAATCAATTTTAAGCAATATTAAATTAAATATAAATTTTTATGAAAGTAAAAGAAATAATCGGTAGAAATATACGCAGGCATCGAGAGACGTTGGGCGTTAGACAAGGCGCGTTGGCACAACAATTAAGTATCACACCAAGTGCCCTTAGTCAAATTGAAACGGGAAAAACCGATATTTCGGTAGATAGAATTGATCAAATTGCGGGAGCACTCAACTTAAGTTTTTATGAACTAATGACAACACCAAACCATGTGGGTGGTATCAAATCAGGAATAGAAGTTGAAGAAGTAACAAATAATACCATTCACTTACTCATTGATAAAATTGATACGCTATTACAATCTTCCAATAAAACAGATCAATAATTATAGTGCTATTAAAATGTAGCACTCATTGTAATAAAAAAAGATCTTGCATCTGCAGGTAATACACCAGGTCCAGGATAACCACCTGCCCTTCTTGTAAAATAAGTTACGTTAAATAAATTATTGATACCTGATTTAAATGCTATTCCTTTTTTAAATGTATAAGAAAAGGTAAGATCTGAAACAGTATATGCAGGAATTAACCCAACAGTTCCATTCAATGATGGCGCAAGGGTATTGTTTGCATCACTAAATGATTCACCCACATAACTTACCTGAGCGGTACACAAAAATTTATTTACGCCAAGGGTAATACCAGTTCTAATAATATGGTTGGGTGCATTTTCAACTTTCTTTCCTTTGATTGCGGCGAGCTTATGATCAGTGCTATACCTTGCATCTGTATACGCATAAGAAGTAAAAACAATCAAATCGTATTTTGAATCTTTTGAAAATAGTTTAATAGGCATACACTCAATATAACTTTCAAGCCCTTTACTAGTGCTGTTTCCGACATTTGTAACCAAACGGTATAATCCTCCATTTGTGGAAATAACACCAACGCGGTTATTGTATTGTAAATGAAAAACACTAACATCAAATTTTACAATGTCTTTTAATTTACCCCTGTAACCAATATCAAAATTATAACCACGAGCATCTTTCAAATTTGGGTCTATAATATCTGTGCCAGGAGGTGCTTGCAAATTTGCAAACTGAATAGGACGATATGCTTGTGTAATATTTGCATAAAATTCTGTAGATGCCCCTACATGATATTCTGCACCAATACCAGCCATCACAAAACTCCTACTCCTTTTAATATTTTGTAGTTCAATACTAGATCCATTTGTATCAAAACCAATGCGGCCTGCAGCCGCGCCTTCTAAATATTCTATTCTTACACCCGGAATCAGAATGAATTTATTATTGAGCCTAAAAATATTTTCTGCAAATGCGGCTGCATTTTTAGATACAAATGAAATTGAATTGGGAAAAGCAGCTTCTACTTCAACATCATAGTCAGTACCTTTGGTGCCTTTACCTTCTGCATCTCTATGTGTATTTCCAGTGTAAGCTCTAACACCAAATGAAATATTATGCTCCTGTTTACCCAATTGATAGGCTGTAATAAATCTACTTTCCAACCCGTAATTTCTATACTGATCTATATTTACAACCCTGTTAGCGTAACTATTTGTTGAAGGATTGATAACATCTTTTACTAAAATGGATTGCATAAATCCAACACTGTTACGGTTGCCAATAGTGCCAAATAGTTTTGTATTCCATCTGGTTTGTTTATTCAATTCATAATTCACTATAATAGCAGGCGTAGTCCAAGTAATATCAAACCAGTTTCTTCCTCTCTCACTTTGCTGCGCGTTAGTTGCAATTTGTTGATCTGTTAATCCGCCCGGTTGTTTACTGCGGATATGTGAATGCATGAGTTCAAATGTTACCGCTACATTATTTTTAAATTGATGTGTGATTGTTGCAAAGCCCGAATTGGTATAGTAATTACTGTTTTCGCGCCAACCATTGGCAGTTCTATGATCAAAAAATGAATAATAATGCGTGTTACCTTTTTTACCACCTATTGCATGATAGCTATTAAATAAACCATAGCTACCAATGGTTTGCTGCGTTTCAAAAACAAGTGGTTTATTAAACTCATTGCCATTACGCAAAATATAATTGACCAAGCCACC
This sequence comes from Bacteroidota bacterium, assembly GCA_041179065.1. Taxonomy (GTDB): domain Bacteria; phylum Bacteroidota; class Bacteroidia; order Chitinophagales; family Chitinophagaceae; genus Sediminibacterium. The sequence continues at coordinate 5,334 of JBEGUD010000244.1, forward strand.
AAATTGTGGGCCATACTGTAAAGCCCCCTGACCTCTAACAATTTCTATGCGTTGCACGGCCTGTAATTGTGGATTGTAATAGGCTTCTGGATAACCAAATGGATCCGCTGCTATATCGTAACCATTTTGACGCACATTAAATTCCCAACTTCTGTTGGGACTAAGTCCGCGCGACGCAATTCCAATTTGAATGCCACTTCCATCACTTTCCCAAATATGAATACCTGGCACTTTAGATAGCACTTGACGCATGTTATTGGTGGAGACATTTCCCTGTACATTGTTTAAAATGATAAGAGAATTTTTTTTGCCCGCATAAATATTGGTACCAACAATTTCGGGCATTTGCGCATAATCACTTTTGCTGTTTTTACCGACAATTGTTACATCAGGTAAATATTTAATGTGTGAACTGTCATAGGTTTGTTGCGCTGTTGCTAATAACGGACATATAAAACTCAATAATTGCCAGAATAGGATGCTCTTTGCCCACATATCTCTTTATTTTTTGCAAAGTTGAACCTTATAAACTGGGTACACTTACGGATTTAGATAAAGGGTTTATGTAATTGGGAAAAAGAAGGATAATGGCTATATTTATCGCATGGCGAGGAGCAGTTTACAAAAAAATATAGCCCTATTAACCAAGCTAGAAAGCTATTTAGAATTGCATCAAAAACTAAATGACACAATTTCTGGTGAAACCATTGGTTGGCATATAGCGCATAGTTGCCAAGTAATCAATACCATAACAAACGCCATTACGCATTCAGATGCTTCAAAAGCAAAACCAAAATTTAGCTTCTTATACCACTGGATAATGTTCACCAATAAGATTCCGAGGGGTAAAGCAAAAGCACCCAACATTGTTATTCCTAAAAAAACAATTACGAGGGCTGAAATTGTTGAAGAAATTAAACTTGCAAAAGCAAATTTGCAAACACTTTCCTCTACAAGGCAAGATAAATATTTTACCCACCCCATTTTTGGTGATTTAAATGTACCTAAAACACTGAGGTTTTTTACGGTGCATACCAACCATCATTTAAAAATTATACAAGACATATAATAGAGATTATGAAAAACAAAGCGCCAGAACTAACATTCAAATTTTTAAAAGAAGATTTACCTGCAGGTCTTGTTGTTTTTTTAGTTGCTCTACCGCTATGCTTAGGCATTGCACTGGCATCGGGAGCTCCCTTATTTTCCGGCATCATTGCAGGTATTGTTGGTGGTATTATAGTTGCCATAGCAAGTGGCTCAAACGTAAGTGTAACAGGTCCTGCAGCGGGTTTAACTGTTATTGTATTAAATGGTATTAATGACCTTGGTCAGTATAATTTATTTTTATTAGCAGTAGTTATTGCAGGAATAATACAAATTATTTTAGGCTATTTAAAAGCGGGTGTGATTGGTTATTATTTTCCATCGAGTGTTATTAAAGGTATGCTTGCAGCTATTGGCATTATTTTAATTTTAAAACAAGCGCCTATTGCAGTTGGATATGTTAAAGGGCTAGCAACTCCTTATCATATTATGTCAATTGTAATTTCTACTTTATCCATTGGCATTATTTTATTTTGGGATTTACCGTTTATTAAAAAGTTTGCCATCAGTAAATGGGTACCAGGAGCATTAGTAGCAGTTATTGTAGGTACAGGCATCAACGAATTCATGGGTATTTATAACCCTAGCTTACAATTAGTAGACACACAACTCGTAAAACTTCCTGTTGCTAACTCGATAGGCCAATTTGCACAACAGTTTACGTTTCCAGATTTTTCAGGATTCTTACAACCAAAAGTATATATACTAGCTGTCACCATTGCCATTATTGCAAGTCTAGAAAGTTTACTTAGTACAGAAGCGGGTGATAAATTAGATCCTCAAAAAAGAATTACACCAACCAACCGTGAATTAAAAGCACAAGGATTAGGCAACGTTATTTCTGGCTTAATTGGTGGGCTTCCGGTAACAGCTGTAATTGTAAGAACTTCTGCTAACGTAAATGCAGGTGCCAAAACAAAATTATCAGCTGTTATTCATGGTATATTTTTATTGTTAAGTGTTATTTTATTGGCTTCGATACTCAATAAAATTCCACTTGCCTGCTTAGCTGCTGTTTTATTAGTTGTAGGTTATAAACTTGCCAAGGTTTCATTATTCAAGCAAATGTTTAAGCTAGGCTGGGAACAATTTATACCTTTTATAATTACAGTGGTAGCTATCCAATTTTCCGATTTATTAAAAGGTATTGCGCTAGGTATGGTAGTGGCTATCTTTTATATTTTACGTGCTAATTACAGAAGAGATTATTTAATTCATCAAGACAAACAAAAAGAAGGTGGCTTAATTACCATTCGTTTAACTGAGCATGTAACATTCTTAAATAAAGGCAGCTTAGCTATTAAATTGTCTGAAATAGAAAATGGAAGTCATGTTATTATTGATGGCTCGAATGCACACTACATAGATTTAGATATTCTTGAAATCATCTATAATTTTAAAGAAACGTCTGGCGATAAAAATATCAACCTAGAACTTGTACATGTGCCAGCATTTGAAGGCAGCTTTGGACATTAAATCAATATTAGCCCCTCTTTTTATTACGAATTAATTTAGGGCCATACCATAGCCAAAAGCCTGTTGCACAAAATAAAAACAAGGCAACACCCATTATTAAGGTGTACGTGAGTTTTATGGGCTCACCTTTGGTATTAAAATAAGTATCTAAATAAGAAGCGTCATGAATGTCCTCTATAAAATCAGATTTTCTAAGATTCACCTGTAAAACATTTCCTGTTGCGCCATCCAATTGTACTTCCCAATAATGTTTGGCATATACAAATTTTACAATGCCCTTGTCTTTTCTAATATCAATCCGGTCCAAATCTGTAGATAATGTTGTATCTACCCTTTGTAATAGTGTGCTGTCTGCAATAGCATGAAGAGAAGCAATTGGTTTCCAGACAGCCAAATTGGTAGATGTCCCTTTAGTGGTTACTGGTAAAATCCATCCGTTCGTATTCTTTTTCCAACCCAGCAAAACACCAGTTATTGCAACAACAAAAAAGAAAATAAATAAAACGGCTCCCATCATACGGTGCACTTTTCTAAATATTCTCAAAACAGATACTTGCATCAATCAAAGTTATGTAAATCTGAAAGAATTGTAATAATTAAAGATTTTTCTTACTTTTAGTAACCACAATTAAATCAAATGAAAACTACAAAAATCGTTTATTGGGTGAGCACTAGCATTATTTGTTTATTTGCTTTAAGTGCCGTGCAAATGAATTCAGAAATGGCTATAGAAGGCTCAAAACATGTGCTTATACCACGCTACCTTTCTATAGAAATAAGTATTGGTCAGCTCATTGGACTAGTATTACTCATTGTACCCGCAGTTCCTAAACGCTTTAAAGAGTGGGCTTATGTAGGTTTTGGCATTATGTATATTTCTGCGCTTGTCGCTCATTTAGCAGTAGGTGATCCATTTATTCCATTTGGATTAATGGCTCTATTGTTTTTTGGTCTATTACTTTGTTCTTATATCAGCTTTCATAAATTAGAAGCTGCAAAAAAATAACGCTTTTCTATTTAGCGTAATATTTTTTCCATTTTTTTGCCTTTGGCAAGCTCGTCTACTAGCTTATCGAGATACCTTACTTTTTTAGTAAGAGGGTCTTCTATTTCTTCGATGCGATAACCACAAATAGTGCCGTTTATTAGAATTGCATTAGGGTGAAGATTGGCTGCGGTAAAAAAGGCATCGAAACTAGTACGTTCCACAATATGCTTATCTATTTGCTTTTGAGTGAAGCCAGTTAACCATTTGATAACATGGTCTAACTCTTCTTTGGTTCTTCCCTTTTTTTCAACTTTTGCAAGATACAAAGGGTATATAGATCCAAAAATCATTTTTTTAACACGCTCATTAGTAGCTGCATTATTCATAGGGCAGAAATTTAAATATCTCAAAAATAAAGTTTATTTTCATTGCAATTAAATACTATGGAAGTACACCACGCACACCACCCTGCTCACAAGAAAAAAATTAGTGAGTATTTTTTAGAATTTTTCATGTTATTTTTTGCAGTTACCCTTGGTTTTTTTGCAGAAAATCAAAGAGAGCATTATATAGAAGGTCAGAGAGAAATTCAATACATGGAAAGCCTTATCGAAGACTTGGCAAAAGACAAATTCGATTTAAGTGAGTCAAAAAAATATATAATTACACAAACAAAATATATTGATACTGCCATCTCTTTACTATCGAACAATAACTGGACACCAGAAAACATAAAAACAATGTATCGTGCTAGCTTAAAAGTAGGTGGCAGTAGACCTGCTACATTTATTGATAGAACTTCGGCTCAATTAAGATCTGGCGGTATGCGACTCATAAAAGATAAAAAAGTAGCTACCCTAATTACAGAGTATTGGCAGCTAATTGCACAATACAATGAATTTGAAACAGTTGCCATTCACGAATACAAACTGAATGTTAAAAATATGACTTATAAAATTTTTGATGGAACTAACTATCTAGATGCGAAAAATAAAATCATAAAAGAGGGTGCAACATTAATGACTTATGATAAAAACATTTTGCTTGAGTACAATAATAGATTGCTCAATTTAAATTATGATTTAAAGGCTTTTATAAATAGATTCTTTTATGAAAATATTGAAAAGAAAATTGACGAATTACAAAAAGCAATTTCAGAATCCTATCATATAGCAATACCTGCTACGCCAAATAAATATTAAAATGGAAGTACACCACCACTCACACAAACCAAAAAACTGGAAAGAATATATCACCGAGTTTATCATGCTTTTTGCAGCCGTTACCCTTGGTTTTTTTGCAGAAAATTTAAGAGAACACAGCATAATTACGCACCGCATTGAGCAAAATAAAGTTGCTATTTTAAAGGATCTAGAAAATGATGCAGTTACAATCGATAGTCTTTTAGCAAATGAACAACTTATCATCAATAGATTTGATAGGTTAATTAATCTTTTATACTTGCATAAAAATAAAGCTGTCAATCAATCTCAATTAATTGATTCTATTAAAGCATTTCCGGAAATTATTGCTGCCACATTTACACTTTATGTAAATAACAGTTCATTTAAAAATATGCAATCGAGTGGTTTACTTAGTTATGTAGAGGAAGAGGAATTAAAGAATAGGCTTTCGTATTATTATGAGGTTGTTTTCAAAAGAATAGAAAGTAACAATCTTTTTTTTGATCAAGCCGGTAAAGAGTTTGGCGCAACATTGCCTGTTGGTATTGGATCTTATTTTAGAAAATTGAGAGCTGATCAATCTAATTATGCGTTAAATAATCCTGGCAATTATGTAAACTTTATGCTAAGCTTAAACGAAACAAAAAATATTTTAGAATCAGAAAAATTCATTTTTGATGTGCAAAAATATTACAATCAAATTTTTGTTTACCAAATGGCGCTGAAAATGGCTAAAGAAGAAAATGGTAAACTATTGAAATTATTAAAACCAGAACATAAGTAAAACACAATATGGAAGTACATCGCCCCAAATTTTTGAAAGGATTCATAGAAGAAGTTTCTATTATTTTATTAAGTATTACATTGGCGGTTGTCGCCGAGCGTATGGTTGAACACTATGTCCATACTAAACAAGGAGAAGCAGCACTAGTAAGACTTGCGGCTGAAATGAAAAGAGACGTTGCGGATTTTAAGTTTAATGTAGACATTCATAAAAATGCTGTTGTGGCAATAGATCAATTAACCGCTTGGTCTGCTGGAAAAATTGAAATCAGTGACGATTCGCTTTCTATTTATCTTTCAAATGCACTTGATTATACATTTTTTGCGAGTAACACTTCAGAGTATGAATCTTTAAAAGCAACAAGTAAGCTAGCCTATATCGAGAATCATGAATTGTTATCAAAAATTATTGTTAGCTATAACCGTTACGAAGATTTTAAAATTTCTACTAATGTTGGCACCGATCTTGTGCAAAAGATTTTTGCAAACCTTAGAAATAAAGTTAAGTATAAATTTAGATCTATACAAGAACAACCACATTACATTTTTGATGTTGCAAGCATCAAAGAAAATTTAAAAGGTAATCAAGAACTATTAAATTTATTACAAGAAAAAAAATTGGCTGATACTTTAGCTTTTAATTGGAATCAAAGAGGATTAGATAGAACAAACGAATTAATTAAACAAATAGAAGAAGAAACAAAATAAATGGAAGTACATCACCACCCTCATATTCCAACACATGCAAAACCATGGAAAGAATATCTATTAGAAGGCTTAATGATTTTTGTTGCTGTAACCCTAGGATACGGTGCCGAAAATGTTAGAGAGCATTATGTAGAAACTAAAAAGGCAATTATTAGTGCTAAAAATTTATACGTAGATGTAATCAACGACTCTATTGGCTATGAAAGAACTAAAAGTAACAGAAATAAGCAAGATAGTTGTTTTGAAATCATTAACGCCCATTATAACAACAACGAGCTTGACAAAGAAATACCGGCAGTGTATGCTGCTCATGGTTATATAACAAGAAGAATGTTATACCAAATGAATACGCTTGCTTTAGATGAAGTAAAAAGTTCTGGGACATTAAAATTTTTAGAGTCTGACGAATTAAAAGCTGCTATTCAACGCTATGCTAGTTTTGGAAGTGGCCTAAAATTAAGAGAACAGCGTGAATTTAGTTATATAGATAGAATGTTAGATCCTATATCAACTAAAAATTTTGAATTTAATTTTAATAGAGCTGCCGGGGACAATTTTAAAATTAAAGACAATAAAATAGTTGTTACAGTGCCAATTCCTCCCAATGTAAAAATTATGAAAAAAGATCAGTTGGACTGGGATAATTATATTGCCATTTTAGGTATGCTTCAAACAATTAGACTTTCTACCGATTTTGACTATATTGAGCCTACACAAAAGGAGTGCCACGAATTATTAACCTTATTACGCAACTACCTAATAAAGCATGATGCTTTAGAAAATACGCATTAAAATATGGAAGTACATCACCATTCGCACAAACCTAAAAACTGGAAAGAATACATCACTGAGTTTATCATGCTTTTTGCTGCGGTAACGCTAGGCTTTTTTGCAGAAAATGTAAGAGAGCATCAGATAGTGATAGAAAGAAAAAACCAGAATTTATTAGCAATGGTGCAAGATTTAAAAAGAGATTCTGTTCAATTACAACAAAGAATTATAGA
>JBEGUD010000245.1:0-8256 GCA_041179065.1 Bacteroidota bacterium
TTTGTTGCCTTGCCGGATGATGATACCAAGGAAGGGCAAATAAGAAAAAAAATGAGGGATCAAATTCACGCATCACTCGCACATGCCGTCGATCCTGCAAGTCCAGATTATTTGTATTGGGGTTCTCCAAAAGTTGCACAACCACTTGTTGATGCTGCGTTTTTAGCCCAAGCTTTGTTACTCGCACCTGCTGCATTATGGGAGCCGCTTAGTAAACAAACCAAAGAGCGTTTTATTGATGAGTTTACCAAACTGCGCGCCATTAAGCCTTCCAACAATAACTGGGTTTTATTTGCGGCCATCGTAGAAACATTTTTATTAAGTATTGATGCGCCATTTGATGCGGCACGCATCGATGCAGGTATCGATAAAATTATAGGATGGTATGTAGGGGATGGCTGGTATAGTGATGGTGTTAAATTTCATTTTGACCATTACAATGGATTTGTAATACAACCTATGCTTGTCACCGTGCTTCGTGTTAATGTTGCCAAAGGACGAAGAGAAAAAGCCTTATTGGACCAGGCCTATAAACGTATGCAACGCTATGCATCATTTCAAGAACGATTTATTTCACCAGAAGGAACCTTCCCAATATTTGGAAGATCCTCTACCTACCGGGTAGGTGCTTTTTGGCCACTCGCTACACTCGCACTTGAAAATAATTTACCAGTAGGCGTAATACCATCACAAGTAAGGCCAGCGCTAACTGCTGTATTTAAAAGGGTGTTTGTTAAAGACACATTTAATGCAAGTGGCTTACTGACGCTTGGTTTTGTAGGTGCCAACCAATCTAATATTGCAGATTCATACTCCAATACAGGTAGTATGTACCTGGCTTCCTTTGCCTTTATGCCATTAGGCCTACCGGCATCTCATGAATTTTGGACAGCACCACCAACCAATTGGACGCAAAAAAAAGCATGGAATGGTGAAGTATTTCCTAAAGATTACGCAGTAGATTATTAACTTTATTACCTTATTAAATTTTGGACATGAAAAAATACGTTGTTGGTGTTGCACTTTTGTTTGTGATGATTCAATTCAGTTATGGACAAACTACTTCTTTAAAAAATAAAATGAAAGATCTCATTGAAGATAATTTTGTTTTTGCTGCCAAACAGTATCAGTATTTAAAAGCAAATACACCTGATTCTGTAATGCCACGTAGTTATGTGCAGGCAACAGGTACATCGGTAACCAGTGATACCAAATGGTGGTGCAGTGGGTTTTATCCGGGCACTTTATGGTATTTATATGCCCATACCAAAGATGAGAATATTAGAAAAGAAGCAGAAAAGCGACTTGGTATTTTAGAAAAAGAAAAATACTATACGGGCAATCATGACCTTGGTTTTATGATATATTGCTCTTTTGGAACGGCATACAAATACACCAACAATCCTGCATACAAAGATGTTGTTGCTATTGCAGCTAAATCATTGTCAACAAGATATAGACCCACGATTAAATCTATTCAATCATGGAATTCTAGTGCACGCTTAAGTTGCCCAGTTATTATTGACAATATGATGAATCTCGAATTACTTCACTGGGTAAGTGATCATGGTGGCGACCCTGTATATAAAGAAATTGCAGTTACACATGCCAATACAACTATTGAAAATCAGTTTAGACCCGACAATAGTTCGGTGCATGTAGTAGATTGGGATTTAGCCAATCAGCGCATCTTAAAAAAAGTTACTTGGCAGGGTGCTTCAGATTCATCTGCATGGTCTAGGGGACAAACATGGGGACTTTACGGTTATACCATGATGTACCGTTTTACAAAAAATCAAGCTTATTTAAACCAAGCTAAAAAAATTGCAAAATTTATATTGTCTCATCCTAATCTACCAAAGGACAAAGTACCTTTTTGGGATTTTGATGCCCCCGGTATACCAAATGTGCCTCGTGATGCATCAAGTGGTGCTATTATGGCTTCTGCTTTGTTAGAATTAGGACAATATACCAGTGGTCCAGAAAAAACGGAATACATCAAAACTGCCGAAACCATACTCATGGCACTGGGTTCTGATGCGTATAGAGCTAAACTTGGCGAAAATGGCGGCTTTATTCTTATGCATAGTGTTGGATCGCTTCCGCACAAGTCTGAAGTAGATGCGCCGTTAACCTACGCCGACTATTACTTTATTGAAGGGCTTACGCGTTATAAAGATTGGTATTTAAAATAAAGCACATATAAGGCATTTTTTTGCCGTTCGTCTATTTTAACACACTGTTTGGCAATACTTTGTAAAGTAGAGGGTACTTTCGTGCAGCATTTTTAACAATGCAACACTTAAGAACCAAACAAACTGCATGTATTTATCATTTCAACGACACAAAAGCCTAGCGCTTACTCTATTTTCGTTTTTATTATCACTCGCCACATTTGCGCAAATCAGTTCCATTAAAGGAACCGTAAAAGATACCACCGAAAAAAAGGTGTTATCCCTCGCTTCAGTTAATGTATTAAGGGCCAAAGATTCGGTACTTGTAAAAACAGTAAGAACTTCAAATAATGGAGAATTTACGATAGCAAGCTTGCCGGTAGGTAATTATATTGTTATGGTGAGCTATCCGCAGTACGCCGATTTTACAGATAAAATTACGGTTGGAAGTTCACCGCTCACTCTCAGTATTGCCATTGATACCAAAGCGCATATACTTAAAGAAGTGATTGTAAAAAATACAGTATCCGCAATTAGGGTTAAGGGGGATACGACCGAATATAAAGCCGATAGTTTTTATGTGACTCCAAATGCCGATGTGCAAGAATTATTAAAAAAGATGCCGGGTATTCAGGTGAACGCACGTGGAGAAATTACAGCACAGGGTGAAAAAGTAAACAAGGTACTTGTAGATGGCGAAGAGTTTTTTAGTGATGATCCAGCGGTAGTCACCAAAAATTTAAGAGCCGATGTAGTTGACAAAGTACAAGTGTTTGATAAAAAATCGGATCAAGCGGTGTTTACCGGTATTGATGATGGGCAAAAATCTAAAACCATTAACCTTCAATTAAAGGAAGATAAAAAAAATGGATACTTTGGTAAGGCAGAGGCCGGGAGCAACTTTAATCAGTTTGGTAATGGCAAACTCATGACCAATGCATTTAAAGGAAAAAGAAAAATTGCCGGTTATGTAACAACAGACAACACCAAATTTGATAATTTAAATTGGGATGAAGCACAAAATTATGGCGATGGTGCGGGTATGGTTACAGAGTTTAATGATGGTGGCATGTCAATGATTTTTAATAGCGAAGGTGATGAGGGCGGTTCTACAGGCTTTCCTAACCAGCAATCGGCGGGTGCTACCTATAGTAATAAATTTGATAAGGGTTCTGTTAACACCAGTGCCCAATACAATCGGCTTATTGTAAACGGTTTAACAAGTTCATATAGTAAAACCATTTTACCTACCAATTCTATTGTAAATAATACCAATAGTACACAGCGTAACGAAAAGAAAAAGTATAAACTATCCACCACCGATCAGTGGGGTACCGATAGTACGGGGCTATTTAAATTAACACTAAAGGGTGCTAATGTAATTTCTGACAATACGACCAGCTTTACGGGTGGTTCTTTTATTCCAGAAACAGGTGCTACGCTTAACAATACAGCCCGCACTACTAGTAATAGCACCAATGACAAAACCCTTAATGGGTCACTTAGTTATAGGCTTCGTTTTGCAAAAAAAGGCAGAACTATTTCTGTGAATTCTGACTTTAATTTTGGGGACAAAACACAGGACGGTTTATTAAATGCGCAAAATGATTTTTTTAATGCGTCTAACGTAATAATTAAACAGGAAACCATTGCGCAAACCAAGTCTTTATCTCAACTTACCTCTGCAGGTAGCGTAAATACAGTCTATACCGAGCCGCTTGGTAAAAATTCTTTTTTGATATTTAATTATAAAATTGGATTGGCGGGAAACAATTCAGAAAGAAATACTTTTGATGCAAAAACCGGACAACCAAAAATTAAAGTAGACACTTTAAGTAACCATTTTAAATTTAATACGGTTAATAATAGTGGTAATATCAGTTACCGATATGCAGTTAAAAAAGTGAATTTTAATATTGGTACAGGTGTTGGTTCGGCAAATTATAGCATGTTTGATTACGCGACAAATGCAAATAGGTCAATTAATTTTACCAATTTTATTCCATCCGCTACTTTTAATTTTACACCCAAGCAGCAAAAAAAATTGGTATTGAGTTATGTAGGGAATACCCAAAATCCAAGCCTGCTTCAAATACAGCCCATCATCGACAATACAGATCCGCTTAATATTACTGTAGGTAATGCTAATTTAAGACAGTCATTTACAAACAGGTTTTCATTCAACTTTAATAATTTTAAAGTCATGAAAAGTAAGTATGTGCAGCTTAGTGGTAGTTTTTCAAACACCAATGATGCGATTGCAACATCTTCAACAATTGATGGTTTTGGTAAATCTGTTAACCAGTATGTAAACGTTGATGGTAACTACAATTACGGTGCCATGTTTTATTATGGGTTTGATTTATACAAGGGGATTAATTTTGGTACAAGTGCGGGTATCAATGGCGGCCGCTATAACAATATCGTTAATGGCATTAAAAACATCAACGACAATATTTCTTCTAGGCTAAGTATCGAATTATCCTATTGGGGCGATAAGAAAATAAATTTTTGGAGCAATTTTGAGGCTTCCAATAATAAAACGGTATCTAGTATTAGGCCTGGTGCTTCTACAAATTTTTGGTCGTACCGCAGTAATTCAAATGTTCAGATCAAATTTAAAAAAGCCAAGTTTTTTATTGATCTAAGTACAGATATTACCGTATATCAAAAGTCGGTGGCATTTCCCAATCAGCGTAATATATATTTAGTGCACCCATCTATGCGTAAAGTGATTTCTAAAAACGACAAGTGGGAAGCTAAACTAATGATCTACGATATATTCAATCAAAACCAATTTGTAGACAGAAACATCACAAGCAACTTTATATCTGAAACTGCTAACAATGGAATTAGACGTTATGCTTTATTTAGTATCGTCTATAATTTTTCAAAAAATGGTAAGCCTGTTTCTATGGGCTTCTAACAAAGTTGTTTACAAAATTTAATACCTTATCATGAGAATCATATTTATCGTTATTTTATCCTTTTTTGTAGGCGCAACTAGCGCACAGGTAAATTTTATTAATGCGGGCAGTATTACCTACGAGCGCCGTATTAGCCAGTTTGCTGCACTTATAAATGCAGAAGCGGAAGACAATATGTGGATGGAAGAACTTAAAAAGCAGTTTCCAAAAGTGGTGGCAGATAATTATACACTCCAATTTAACAATAAGGAAAGCTTTTATTTTCTGACCAAAGAAAATCCGGATAATAAGTACATTAACATGATTTTTAAACCTTCCGAAACAAATTATGTGCACCAAAAGCACGAGTCGGGTACGGTTACAAATGCCGCTAGTGTTTTTGAGACTATTTATTTAGTAAATGACAGCCTTGCAAAATACGAATGGAAAATTACAGGAGAGGTTAGAGATATTGCAGGTTTTGAATGTAAAAAAGCAGTTACTAAAATTTGCGACTCGGTGGTAGTAGTAGCTTTTTACACTGATCAAATACCTGTGCAAGCGGGTCCCGAAAATTTTAACGGCCTACCAGGTATGATTCTAGGCATTGCAGTGCCACGTTTGGGTACCACTATTTTTGCTACGAGCTTATCGGTTCAAGCAGCGCCTGCGTATACATTACCTAAATTAAGTAAGCCAGTAAAAACAACGAACAAACAATTAGATGCCGACCTTTTAAAAACCACCAAAGACTGGGGAAAAGAAGCGGCCGCTATTTTGTGGTTCTTAAAGCTATAATTAACGTTTAGCCAAGGCCGCCTTTGCCTCTATATAGTTTAATAGGTTTATCTAGGGTTACTTTTAATACGGTGATATACTTGTCTAATGTAGTGGCTGGAACATCTATGTAAACAAGCCCCGGTACAGGACTCCAAGAAATTTTTCCTACAACCTTTGATTTTAACTTAGCACCGCTTCCTAGTACTTCTATAGATTTGATTTTATTATCTAGGCCCTTTACCATTACGGGACCGCTTGTTTTTCCATGTAAGAATAAATACAGGGTGGTAGAGTCTTTGGATAAAGTAGTAGGTCCATAAAAATGCCCTTGTGGAATACCACCAATGGTATTAAATATTGCAGTGCCATTTCTTTTATTCCATGCACCTAGCTCCTTTAAAATGTTTACCTGCTCGTCCGGTATGGTACCATCTGGTTTTGGCCCAATATCTAATAATAAGTTACCGCCATTTGAAACGGCGTCAACAAAAATTGAAATCACTTCGTAAGGTGTTTTCCAGTTGGTATCTGATTTTCTATAACCCCAATTATCGTTGGTTGTCATACAAAGCTCCCACCATTTGAAGCTAGGTCTAGTAACTGGAAAATTTTGTTCTGGTGTTTCATAATCGCCGTAACCTTGTAAACGGCCATTGATAATGGTTGCTGGATTGCGCGCTAGTAAATTAGCCCTTACCTTACTGCTTTCCCACTCTTCGGCACTATGTTCCCAGTCGCCATCAAACCACCATAAATCTGGGTTAAACCTTGTAGATAGTTCCGATAATTGATTTTGAAAAAAACCTTGGAATTTTTTCCAACGCGCTGGTTCATTGGCTACTTTATACCTGCTGCTATCTTTTAAAAATCCTGGATAATCTGGGTGGCTCCAATCTATGAGAGAAAAATAAGCACCCACTTTAATATTGTTTTTACGCAGTGCATTAACGAGTGGATCAATCAAATCTCTTTTTGCAGGCGTATTTCTGATAACATCATAATGTTTTTCTTTAGTATCCCATAGAGCCACACCATCGTGGTGTTTAGTGGTGATAACGGTGTAACGGGCACCTGCTTCTTTAAATAAATTGGCCCAAGCAGTAGGGTCGTATTTACTTGCAGTAAAGCCACTTAACTGACTCATGTATGCAGGCCAGGTTACTTGTTTGTTGTGAAAACTCCAACTCTCTGAAACGTCATTCACTGCATAAATACCGTAGTGAATAAAAATGCCAAGTTTAGCATCTTCAAACCAACCCATTTTTTGCTGAATACTGTCTTGGTTAATTTTACTTTGTGCATTTGTGTTAATGGCAGTAATGATTATAAAAAGTAAAACTGCAAAATAGGTTGCCAAGGCTTTGTAAAAACGTTTCATAGATGATTGTTTGTGGTATTAAAAATCGACTATTTTTAATCGCTTCCTCACTTTATTTGAAAAAATATTTTTATCTTATCATCAGTTAATCAATTTGAATCTATTTGAATTGTTCCTGCTATTATTTTAACCCAATCTAACGATATGCCTCGTTTTCATGTTCTCGTTACCGCTTTATTTTTGTTCATAGCAAATAGTTTGAGTGCTCAATTGCAAAAAAGCAACCTTCAGTTTTCTACTTTACCTACTAGGTGGGACGAGTCATTACCACTAGGTAATGGTATGCTTGGTGCGATGGTTTGGCAAAAAGAAAATCAGTTGCGTTTTTCTTTAGACTGTGCAACGCTTTGGGATGAAAGGCCAATGAAAGATTTACACCGAAATGAATTTAGTTTTAAATGGGTGGAGGAGCAGTATCAAAAAAACAATTACGCAGCGGTACAAAAACTTTTTGATGAACCTTACGATAGAGAGCCGGCACCTAGTAAAATACCTGGCGCGGCTTTACAATTTGATACACGTAATTTAGGTAAAGTCACTGTCGCGCAACTAGATATTTCAAAAGCATTGTGCACGGTTAAGTGGGAATCAGGTACTCAGCTGAACAGTTTTGTAGACGCTACTGGGCAGCTCGGATGGTTTTCATTTTCTAATCTTTCAGATACATTGGATGTTGCGTTAATTCCACCCACGTATGCTGGTAAAGTAAGTATTAGTGGTGATGTGGTTGGAGGTGACGACTTGTCTAGGCTTGGTTATGCGCAAGGGACTGTAGTGCGCACATCACATGAAATGGTTTATAAACAAATAGGTTGGGGTGGGTTTTATTACACCGTTAAAGTAAAGTGGTGGTATACGAATAAAAATACACTCACTGGTGTATGGACCATTATTGCAAAAGGAGATGATACAATAGCATATCAAAATGCAAATGCCAATTCATATGCTATTCAGTTACTTGCCCACAGCAAATGGTGGCAAGCCTACTGGTCTAAATCTAGTATTCAAGTACCTGATA
>JBEGUD010000246.1:0-9304 GCA_041179065.1 Bacteroidota bacterium
CCACACGGCAATACACTCACTACAGAGATGGCCAAGGCTGCTGTTATTGCCGAAAAATTAGGACAGTCTGGTAACACCGATATGCTTACCGTGAGTTATTCATCTCCAGATTATATTGGTCATTCTTTTGGACCTAACTCATGGGAAAATGTAGATGATTATGTGAGACTTGATGAAGAACTAGGCAGGTTTTTTGCATTCTTAGATGCTCAAGTTGGAAGCGGACAGTACACTGTTTTTTTAACCGCAGACCACGCCGTAGCGCATATTCCAGGCTTTATGACTGAAAATAAATTACCAGGAGGTACTGTTAATGACGCAGGCATTCAAAAAGAAATGAATGCACAATTAAAAGCACAATATGGTATCGAAAATTTAGTAGTGAGCATGTACAATTACCAAGTGCATTTAAACCACAACAAATTAGATTCTGCAAAAATAGATGACGCGCCTATTAAAAAATGGATTGCGAGTTACATGAAAAAAAATGAAGCAGTGGCTAATGCGTTTCCTACTTCAGACATCATGACAACGCCAATCAATAAAACGCTTCGTGAAATGCTTGCGAATGGTTTTTATCCGCGCAGAAGTGGCGATGTTCAAATCATATTTAAACCTGGCTATATAGACGGCGGCAGCACTGGTACTACACATGGATTATGGTATCCATACGATGCGCATATTCCACTATTATGGTATGGTTATGGTATTAATAAAGGAAGCTCACACAAAGAAACCTACATGACGGATATTGCCGTAACACTTGCAGCACTTTTAAAAGTACAAATGCCAAATGGTGCAGTAGGAAAAGTGATTGAAGAAGTCATTAAAAAATAATTACGATATAAATCTCGCGTGGAGTGCAAGCACTTGAGGAATAACAAGTGAGGCATCACTATTGTCTATAACAAAATCGCAGCGCTTCATTTTTTCGGTGTCATCTAATTGATGTTGCATGCGGCTTAGTACCTCTTCGCGAGATACCTGGTCTCTAGCCATTACTCTTTTAATGCGCAGCTCAACCGGTGCTGTTACACCAATAATGTAATCGAGCCCTTCATTTGTTCCAGCTTCAAAAAGTAAAGCAGCTTCTTTAATGATATAGAGCTTGTCTGTAAAACGGGAAGCCCATTTATCTGCTGCTTCAATAGTAGCCGGATGCACCAGCGCATTTAGTTTTGCGAGCTGGTTTGGGTTATTAAAAACAAGGGTTGCTAAATACTTTCTATCTAGCAACCCGTTCTTATAGGTTTCAGATCCAAATGCAGCGGCAATTTGTTCGCGAAGTATTGGATCCGTATTTAATATATTTTTGGCAGTGGCATCGGCGTCAAACACAGGTACACCAAGTACTTTAAAGATACCTGCTACCGTAGATTTACCGGCACCAATGCCTCCTGTAATGCCAATTTTAAGCATTTGCAGCTTTAGCAATCGCTAAAGTCCAATCCATGCTAATAGAAGACTTTTCAATTTTAAGGTAGCTACCTGGGCTAACTTCTAATTGAAGTGTTCCATCTTCATTGATTTTATTGATGGTACCATGAATTCCAGCGATGGTAACAATACGATCACCTTTTTGCATGTTATCAATAAATTTCTTTTGGTCTTTTGCTTTTTTAGCTTGCGGACGAATCATGAATAACCAGAAAACTAAAATAATGGCACCCATCATTACTAATTGTACCATACCGCCTCCACCTTGTTGTGGATTACCGGCTAACAATACTAAACTTAAACTGTTCATCTCTATTTTTTTTTGTTATTTGAAGCATTAAAATTAACCTTTTGAATCTTACCAGACTCGGTTAATTCTTTATGAATATTATCTAAAATACCGTTTACAAATTGACCACTTTGCGCTGTGCTGTAATCCTTTGCTAAATCAATATACTCATTAATGGTTACTTTGGTTGGAATGGTTTCAAAAAACAACAATTCACAAACACCCATACGCATCAAAATCATATCTAAAAGGGCAATACGTTCTGCGTCCCAGTTTTTTAATTTAGGCTTAATTAAATCAGCGGCTACTTCTTTTTTGTCGATGGTTGTTTCAAGTAAGCTTTGCGCAAACTGCCATTTTTCGGTACCTACCATTTCTAGTAAGTTAACTCCTGCTGGTTTTTGAATATAGTTTAATACCAACTGCTCCATCATTTCTGCATCATCGTCCCAGTTATGAAACACTTCTTCGATATGCTCGATAAATGACTCATTAGGAAGCATGAGGTTGGTGAAAATAAATTTGATGATTTCTTTTTCCTTGGCCTTGTCTCTAGCGTCACTTGCTGTGTACAACTGATAAATATCAGATGCTGTAAGCGCGTCAAAAGTCTTTTTTAAGAGGTCTTTTGAAATGGTATGATGGGGCTTAAACACCTCCAATGCCTCTTTAAAGGTTTCACTTTCTATAATTTCCCATAAAAGTGAGTTTCCGGCAATTTTAGTATTTACGTTTAAATCTTCGGATGAAGGAAGGTTACGGGCCGCACGGTTAAAAGCACTGGTTTCGGCGTAACGGGCAACTTCAGTTATGTAATAAAGGAGGTAAACGAATAGCTCATTACTCAGATCAAGCTGTTTTTTAAGCACTTGTACCGGCTTTGGCAACTTGGCTCCTGCATCGGCAGTTTCTATGATATATAGTAACTGCATCACTTTCACTCGAATATTTCTTCTACTTATCATCTGGTAAGAACTTATTTGGGAGGGCAAATGTAGAAAGAAATTGCCCAAAAACCACCTAAAAATGAAAATTTGACACTTGTAAACCAAAACTTACTGCATCTTTGCTGCCCGTTCTGACAGGCTTTCGCCAATTTAGGTAGGTTGCCAGGGTAAAGCCTGAAATTTTGACCTAGCAAACCAGTTGGCATAATAATAGATGAATAGGTACTGTTCTGGTTAACGATTTACGTTTAGGAACAGATTTTTTAACACAAACATTAAAAAACAAATACGGTATGGCTAAGAAATTAAGCGTAACGCCCTTACACGACAGAGTAATTGTAAAGGCAGCTGCTGCAGAAGAAAAAACTGCTGGCGGAATCATTATCCCTGACACAGCTAAAGAAAAACCACAACGTGGCGTAGTAGTTGCTGTTGGAACTGGTAAAAAAGACGAACCAATGACTGTTAAAGTTGGTGACAATGTACTATATGGCAAATATGCTGGTACAGAAATCCAAATCGAAGGTCAAGACCTACTTATCATGCGTGAAAGTGATTTACTCGCAATCGTATAATATTCATTCGTAAAATTAAATTGTTATATACATGGCAAAGCAAATTTTCTTCGATATCGAAGCAAGAAATAAAATGAAAAAAGGCGTTGACACTTTAGCCAACGCAGTTAAAGTAACCCTAGGACCAAAAGGTCGTAACGTGGTTATCGAGAAAAAATTTGGTGCACCTTCAGTAACTAAAGATGGTGTATCTGTAGCAAAAGAAATTGAACTAGAAGACGCTATCGAAAACATGGGCGCTCAAATGGTTAAAGAAGTAGCTAGCAAAACTGCAGATATTGCAGGTGATGGTACAACTACTGCAACTGTTTTAGCACAAGCCATTATTTCTGAAGGTTTAAAGAACGTAGCAGCTGGCGCAAATCCAATGGATTTAAAGCGTGGTATTGATAAGGCTGTTGCAAAAGTTATCGAAAACTTAAGAGCACAATCTCAAGCGGTTGGTAACGATTCTAAAAAAATTGAACAAGTTGCAACGATCTCTGCAAACAGCGACAGCGAAATTGGCAAGTTAATTGCTACCGCTATGTCTAAAGTAGGTAAAGAAGGTGTAATTACTGTAGAAGAAGCAAAAGGTACTGATACAACTGTTGATGTTGTAGAAGGTATGCAATTTGATCGTGGATATATTTCTCCATACTTCGTTACAAACAGCGAAAAAATGGAAGCAGAAATTCAAAATCCATACATCTTAATTTATGACAAAAAGATCTCTGCAATGAAAGACATTCTTCATATTTTGGAGAAAGTAGCTCAAAGCGGTCGTCCTTTAGTAATCATCGCCGAAGATTTAGAAGGTGAAGCACTTGCTACACTTGTTGTAAATAAATTACGTGGCACCATTAAAGTGGCTGCTGTTAAAGCACCAGGTTTTGGTGATCGTCGTAAAGAAATGTTAACTGACATTGCTATCTTAACTGCTGGTACTGTTATCAGTGAAGAGCAAGGCTTTAAATTAGAAAACGCAGACCTTACTTATTTAGGTCAAGCTTCTTCTGTTACAATCGACAAAGACAATACTGTTATTGTTGGTGGTAAAGGTAAAAAAGCAGATATCACTGCTCGTGTAAACCAAATTAAAGCACAAATCGAAAACACAACTTCAGACTACGATCGTGAAAAATTACAAGAGCGTTTAGCGAAGTTAAGTGGTGGTGTTGCGGTATTATATGTAGGTGCTGCTACCGAAGTTGAAATGAAAGAAAAGAAAGACCGCGTAGATGATGCACTTCACGCAACGAGAGCTGCTGTTGAAGAAGGTATTGTTCCTGGTGGTGGTGTTGCTTATATCCGTGCCGTAGAAAGTTTAGAAAAACTAAAAGGTGCGAACGAAGATGAAGCAACAGGTATTCAAATCGTTAAAAGAGCAATCGAAGAGCCACTTCGTCAAATCGTTATCAATAGCGGTATTGAAGGTTCTATTGTAGTACAAAAAATTAAAGAAGGCAAGGGTGACTTTGGTTTCAATGCACGCACTGAGGTTTACGAAAACCTATTTAAAGCGGGTGTAATTGATCCAACTAAAGTAACACGTGTTGCATTAGAAAACGCTGCATCTATTGCTGCTATGTTGTTAACAACAGAGTGTGTAATTGCAGACAAACCAAAACCTGAAGCAGCTGCTGGCCATTCTCATGGTGCACCTGATATGGGTGGAATGGGTTACTAATACAATAACCTTACATCATAAAAAAGTCTCGCATCTATTATGGATGCGAGACTTTTTTTATGCGTATAAACCCTTTGGTTAAAAAGTACTGTGCACCAGCATAGGTAAGCATTACAGCCAAATCTAATACCGGCAAATGTGTATAAAATTTATTGGTAGCAAGTAGCGCATCACTGGTTACAAATAATAAAGCACCGGGTACAAATGTTTGTAGTGCAAAATTTTTATACTGGATATTGGTTGTTGTATTAACCGCTAGTGAAGCCATCATCGAAATAAATAGCATGTAGAGTAATATGGGAACTTGATAAGCGCCTAATGCGTTTTGTAGCAATATAAATAGCACGCCACAAACTATTGTCAATCCAATAAGCGTCTTATAAAACACACCTGACGTTTCTTTTTTTACGGGTACTGTTTGAATAAAAAACAAACTATAATAAACGTGCGCGGTTACAAATGCAATCATTCCTGATAAAAAAAAGTTAGCCCCCTCGCCAATTAACAATACATCACCTACCCACGAAAAAAACAAGCCCAAATACGCGCGCCACATACCTTTTAATGGCTGCTCGCTCGACGCTGATTTGTACAAAAACCACATTAAAATAGGTACTAAAATAAATTTAGTATAGATGCGCTGCTGCGACCAATCCATATAAATACAAAACAAATGAGCTATGGTTACTGCCCAAAAAAGCACAGTGTAATTTATCTTTTTCATTAAAAACATTTTTGAAGTGCCTCTGCAAATGAGTGTGGTGCATATCCGAGCATACTAACCGCTTTATCAATTTTTAGTCCAGAGCGTTGGGCTCTTTTAACAGGCTCCGGAAAAGTACTCGCTGTTACGGGTTCAATTAAATCTAATGGTAGGTTCAAATGCTTGGCCACTGCAACCGCCATATCGTAAGGTGATACAATATCTTTTCCTGCCAAATGAAAAGTACCTGGCACCTGATTGTTTATTATTTTTCGAATACCCCAGCACAAATCACCAATATAGGTGGGTGTTCGGGCCTGATCGGTTACTACTTTTATGGGCTCCCCATTTTTTAATTTCCCAGCTACCCACTGGATGAAACTAGGTCGCAGGTTTTCCCAAACTGGGCCATACATAAATACGGGGCGTATTACTGTATTGATAATACCAGACGCAGTGACCATTTGCTCAGCCTCTAACTTAGAAGCACCATATAAATTAAGTGGCGCAGGAGCATCATCCTCGGCGTGGGGTCCACCCTCGCCAAAGATAAAATCGGTACTGAGGTATACAAAATGCTGGGTACCTACTTTGGTAGCAGCCTCCAATAAATGCTGGGTAGCCTCAATATTATTGGCGGTACAAAGATCAGGGTTAGCAGCACACTCGTCTGGCTTACTCATAGCAGCGGTGTGAATAACTGCGTCAGGCCTCGTTAAATCAAACAAATTTTCAACATTCCTAACATCCGTTAGTTCAATATTATAGTAAGTTAAATTATTATATGATGGTAATCTAGACGCATTTCGGGAGGTAGCAATAACCTCAAACCCTTTACCAACAAGGGTTTTAATCAAATGTTGCCCTGTAAAACCATTGGCGCCGGTAACGAGTACTTTCATGTTACAAGTTTACACAATTTTAATGCAACCTGCATTGAATTGTAAAATAGATTTCAAATGCTTATTTTCGTATCTCGTGTTCGTTAGACACACCCATTTACAACTGAGGCCCAGTAAGTTAAGGCCAACAATAAAGAAGATAAAATGTCTACTAAAAAAGTAACTAAAATTGGCGTACTAACTTCTGGTGGAGATGCCCCTGGTATGAACGCAGCTGTAAGAGCCGTTGTGAGAACCGCTTTATACCATGGTATCGAAGTATATGGTATTGTTAGAGGTTACAATGGCATGGTAGAAGGTGATATTTTTAAGATGGATTCAAAATCGGTGGCCAACATTATTCAGCGTGGTGGCACCATTTTAAAAACAGCACGTAGTGCAGCATTTTTTGAACCAGAAGGCCGTAAAAAGGCATACGAAAATCTTAAAAAGTTTGGTATTGATGGACTCGTAGTAATTGGAGGAGATGGTAGTTTTAAAGGTGCCCAAAAATTTAGCAACGAATTTGATATTCCATGTATTGGATTACCAGGTACTATCGATAAAGACATTGCAGGTACCGATTTTACTATTGGGTTTGATACCGCTGTAAATACAGCTGTAGAAGCCATTGATAAAATTAGAGATACCGCAGATGCGCACGACCGCCTTTTTGTGGTGGAAGTAATGGGTAGAGATGCTGGTTACATTGCACTTCATAGTGGTATTGCTACTGGTGCCGAAAACATTTTGATTCCTGAAACAAAAACAGATATAGAAGAACTCATTGCGTCTTTAACTGAAAAAGAAAAGCGCAAAAAATTAGTAAATCTAGTGGTTGTGGCAGAAGGCGATGAACTTGGTGGAGCCAATGAAATTGGTGCGATCATGAAAACGCGCTTACCCAACGCAGATATCAGAATTTGTATTTTAGGACATATACAACGTGGCGGCGCCCCAAGTTGCTTAGACCGTTTAATCGCAAGCCGTATGGGCTTTCATGCGGTGGAATGTTTAATTGAAGGTCGCAACAACGTCATGGTAGGTATTGTAAACAACAAAGTACATTATACCCCACTCGATAACGCCGTTAAAGCAAAACAAAAAATATCGCAAGACTGGTTTAAGATTGTAAAAATACTAGCCAGCTAATCTTGTACAACAAACCCCCATTAAGCAAAAAAGCAATTTAAGTAAGAAACGATTATGTCAAAAAATTTAGAGAAATACCTACACAGAAACATGGATAAGCAAGCAGGTCTTGCACACATGGATCACCGCACAAAAATTGTTGCAACCGTAGGTCCTGCTTGTGATTCATACGATCAGTTATTAGCACTTGTTAAAGCAGGTGTTAACGTATTTCGTTTAAACTTTTCACATGGTAGTCACGAAGACAAAAAAAATATTATTGACAATATTCGCAAAATCAACAAAACAGAACCTTACAATATTGCCATATTAGGTGACTTGCAAGGTCCTAAATTGAGAGTAGGTGAAATTAAAGACAATGCACTAGATGCAAAAGTTGGCGATGTACTTACCCTTACCAACGAAAAATGTATTGGCACACACGAAAAAATATATGTCTCCTACCCTAACCTTGCAGGTGATGTTGTAGTAGGCAATACCATCATGATTGATGATGGAAAAATTGAAGTGAAAGTATTATCGGTAGAACCAAATGGCGACGTTAAAGTAACGGTAACGCTTGGTGGTATTATCTCTTCAAAAAAAGGATTGAATTTACCAGACACAAAAATTTCTTTACCAGCCTTAACAGAAAAAGATATTATTGATCTTGACTTCATGATTAAAGAAGAGTTAGACTGGGTAGCACTTAGCTTTGTTAAAAGAGTTGCCGATATTGAAATGCTTAGAGGCATTTTAGATAAAAACAATAGCAAGTCTAAAATCATTGCAAAAATTGA
This sequence comes from Bacteroidota bacterium, assembly GCA_041179065.1. Classification (GTDB taxonomy): domain Bacteria; phylum Bacteroidota; class Bacteroidia; order Chitinophagales; family Chitinophagaceae; genus Sediminibacterium. The sequence continues at coordinate 8,433 of JBEGUD010000246.1, forward strand.
AATGCCTGAAGCGCTTACCAATATCAGAGAAATTATTTTGGCTTCTGATGGTATTATGGTGGCACGTGGAGATTTGGGAGTTGAACTTCCTGTAGAGCGTATTCCACTTATTCAAAAAGAACTTATTAGAAAATGTATACATAGAGGTAAGCCGGTCATTGTTGCCACTCAAATGATGGAGAGCATGATTGACCGTGTTAAGCCTAATAGAAGTGAAATTACAGACGTTGCCAATGCGGTACTAGAAGGTGCGGATGCTGTAATGCTTAGTGGTGAAACCGCTGCAGGTAACCACCCGGCGCTTGTAGTAGAAACCATGTGTAAGATTATCAAAGAAGTTGAAAAAACTGAATACCGTTACAACCGCTCTGAAGATTTAAAACCACAACCACAATCTCCATCATTTTATAGTGATGCTGTTTGTTACAACGCTTGTAAAATATCAGAAGATGTTAATGCACATGCACTTGTGGGCATGACACAAAGCGGCTATACTGGTTTTATGCTGAGTAGCTTTAGACCTTCTTCTCCACTATTTATTTTTACCAAAGAAAGATCACTGGTAAATCAATTAAGCTTAAGCTGGGGCGTGCGTGCTTTTTACTACGCCGAAGAAGAAAGTTTGGATGATATTGTTACCGATCAAATTGGTATTTTAAAAGAGCGTGGATTTGTAAAAGAAGGTGATGTGGTGGTAAATACTGGTAGCACCCCAATTGCCGATCACTTACCTACAAACGTAATTAAGCTCACAACTGTCAAATAATGACAAAATATTAATATTAATACCTAAAAGATTCCTCAAAACGAGGAATCTTTTTTATTTTAGAGAATCAATAATTGCATACCCTATGAAAAAAGTATTTACAGCC
>JBEGUD010000247.1:0-17675 GCA_041179065.1 Bacteroidota bacterium
CTGCTGCCTTGCCTATACCGCTTGATGTTCCCGTAATCAATACTGTCTTTTTCATAAAATCATTTTCATTTTGAGCAAACATATTAGGTTAAAGTCAAACCATCAACATTAGAGTATAGTCTATAGTTGATATTTATTTTTCAACACCGTATATTTGCAGTATGTTAATAAATGAATTATCAAAGAAAACAGGAGTTTCTACGCATACCATTCGCTTTTATGAGAAGTCTGGCTTAATTGAGGGTAAACAAGATGAAACAGTTAGATCAAATAATTATTTTCATTATGATCATGTAACTGTTGAAAAATTAGAATTTATCAGCGATGCAAAGTCGGTAGGTTTTACGATCAAGGAAATAGGTCAAATTATTGATGCCTGGTATAATCGAAAATATACTAAGAAACAAAAGTTGGGAGTTTTAGAAGATAAATTGCTTGCTTTAGAACAAAAGATGAAAGAGATAAAAGAAATGAAAAAGCAGATACTTCAATTCAAGGATGACGTATTAAATGACAGATGTTAAATCATTATTTAATTTCAGGCATTCGCAATTTAATAATAAGCGAAGATAAAATTGTAAGTCCGCTTATTAAAAATATAGCATACTCAACACCAAATAAATCTGCTGTAATACCTGATATAACAGCACCAATTGCATAACCAAGGTCTCTCCAAAGTCTAAATACACCAATACTCTCCGCTCTCTGGTTTGGGCTTGTTACCTGAGCAATGGTTGACAAAAATGTTGGATACACGAGTGCTGTTCCAACACCTAAAATAACAGCAATAAAAATCAGATCATAAAACTTCGTTGTAAAGGGAATAAACAAAATGGCAACACCCTGTAACAACATACCAAAAAAAAGCATTTGTTTTTTTGAATAGTGATCAGACATTTTTCCGGTAAATAGTTGTCCTATACCCCAAACTGCCGGGTAAGTAGCTGTTATAATACCAATTTGCGAATTATTAAAATGAAGTGATAACAGTACTATTGGAAGCAGCCCCCAAATCATACCGTCATTTAAATTATTAATCAACCCCGCCTGTGTTACAGAACTCAGCGTTCTATTTTTAAACGTTGTTTCTATAAATACATTGTTAAGTTTTGATGTGAAATTGGTATCAGTTTCTTTTTGCACAAACAACCTTGTATCTTTTACCCAAAAGGCTGATAATAAAAATCCAACAATAGAAATAAATACACCTATGTAAAATGGGTAGGGCGTGACGCCATATTTATTTGCAACAAAGCCCGTTAAAAAAGCAACAATCCCTACCGAAAAATATCCTGCAAATTCGTTCAATCCCATGGCAAAGCCACGATTTTTTTGGCCTACAATATCAATTTTCATAACTACTGTGCTACTCCAGGTAAGCCCTTGACTGATGCCCAAAAGTACATTGGCAAAAATTACCCAATTCCAGTTTGGTGCATAAATAAGTAAAAACGGAACAGGTATTGCTACTAACCAGCCAAATAACAATAAATTTTTTCGACCATATTTATTAGCAAATTTTCCAGTAAAATAATTTGTGATGGCCTTGCTTATTCCAAAGGCTGTTATGAAAGATAGTATGGCTGTTTTTGAATCAATCCCAAATTCTAAAGAGGCGAATTGAGGAAAAATAGAGCGTTCCATGCCAATCATGCCCCCTACAAAGGCATTTACAATTACCAAAATGGTGAAGTGTCTCCAGTTTTCTTTTAAGCCAAGTTGGACAGTATTATTCATCATTAAATCAAACAATCGGATTTTAGAACCCTAATTGATTGGTAAAATTGAAATATTAATTCTTTTAAACGTGTGACTAATATCACAGATAGACAATCTGAAAATTAAAATTTTAAATTTCTTCAATTATTGAAGTGCCGGATGAGAAATCTCCAGAAGTCCATTGCCAAGTTTCGTGTAAGCGAATTTTTCCATCCACCAATATCTCTGGTTTTGAATAGCACTTACCTGTCATAATTTCGTTGTTGATGTTGACTTGATGATAACACATTTCGATACACCCCTCCTCATTAACCAACCCTATTAAGTGGCCATAAACAATTTTGCCCCCTTTATATTCAGAAGAAATGATATTGCCTTCTTGCTTGTAATGAAACAGGGTTTCTGAAGTTGTTTCCCCGTTATCCGTATTTTGAATAGGTCGAAATGACTTGTTATTATAGTTGATGATTCCCATTTTCAATTTTTATTAAAGTTAATTAAACAAAAAACGAAACCTGCAACTATAATTGGATGATTGAGTATATTGTAATAATGAAATTGACGGTTCATCCTAATGATCATAGCTAACTACTCTTGAAATTTTCCAATTCCCATTGTCATTCTTCCAAATCATTAAAAATTTGAAGGTTCCTATTTCGAGTTTGCCATTTTCAATGTGTTTAAATTGGTGCATACCAATTTCTATTGCCCCATAACCTTCTATTAGATGAACCTCTAAACTTTCTTTGATTAAACTTCTTTTAAGGTCATAATCTCTATTAAAAATAGAATTAAAATTTTCAAATACTTTTTCAAAACCAATAAGTCCACCATTATCTTGATACCACTCAAGGTCACTGGTGAAAAAGTTTTTCATCAAATCCAGATTCTTCGAATTATATGCTGCAAATAATAAACTATCAAGATTGGCTATCTTATTAAAGAGTTCATTTTTAGTAATAGCCGCCGACTTTTGAATTTGATTTTGCGCTAATGCACTTGAGTAAATAAAAATACTCAATAATAGAACCATTACATTTTTCATACACAAATATACAACACCCCTAACTAACTGACAGACAAAGAAAAGGCCATAACATCTGATAGCTTGTCCAGTGTGGCTCCTCTTTCGCACCAATACCCCAGCCGAGGTATTATTGTCTTATGGTTATTAATTTTAATTATCTTTATAATAAATATTTCATGCTATGAAAAGAGTTTTTTTTGATGTTGATACTTTTACATCAAGAAATATGTCTAAAGATGGCAACATTGATTATCAATTTTGGTTAGATAAAACCTTAGAGGAAAAATTAGCCGCCTCAGTTATTATGATTGAAACCTCATTTAATACAAAAGAATTTGTCAAACAAAAAGTAGATCGACAAATAATAACATCTTACAAAAGAACTTCTGAATAATTTTTTTAAATTCCCCCTAACTCACTGTTGGCCAATAAAAAGCCCTGCAAAATGCAAGTCTTTTCTTGAGTGCTCCCCTTTTCCACGAAAGATGCAACTACAGTGCGATGATTGAGTATATGACTATCAGGAAATTAAAAAATGAAGCCTCTATTCTTAATAGTTTAGTAAAAAAATAATAGTATTACATTATGAATATAAATCTAGAAACTGAGCGGCTTTATATCAGACCATTATTGATTAAGGACGTTGATTTTATTATACAATTATTAAATAGTAAAGGTTGGATACAATTTATTGGAGATAGAAATGTTAAAGACATAAAAGCTGCAAATGAGTACATCCAAAGAATTTTATTGAATAATAAATTTTTTTATTCGGTTTTTGAAATCAAGGAAACCAATACGCCTATTGGGATAGTAACATTTCTGTATCGTGAAAATAAAAATTACCCTGATATTGGTTTTGCAATGTTGCCCCAATATGAAAAAAAAGGGTATGCATTTGAAGCAGCAAACAATTATTTGAAGGAACTTAATAAAAATCAGGTTGGGAAGATAATTGCTATAACAAAACCAGATAATGAAAATTCAATCACTCTTTTAAAAAAATTAGGACTCGTTTTTGAAAAATCTTATAGTGAAAATGATGAAATACTAGATATGTATTCAACATTAGTTTAAACCATTGAATTGTTTATTATACTAAATTGGTAGAAAAAAGATACAACCATCCTAACCCACTGATATACAAAGAAAAAGCCATCATTTCTGATGGCTTGTCCAGTGTGGCTCCCCCTTCTGGACTTGAACCAGAGACCCTCTGATTAACAGTCAGATGCTCTAACCAACTGAGCTAAGGAGGAATATGTTTCCCATGATTGAGTACCACGGGGTTGCAAAAATAGGAAAAATTGCAATCTGGCAAAATCTAGTTGCAAAAATCATTAAAAAACAAGGCTAAAATGCAACATAAAGGCCATCTTCCCGCATTTGGGTAGGGTATGTTTTTAAATAATAGCCCTCTCCACTAGTATTCCGCCCATTTTGGAGGCTAAACCGGTACCGGTGTAGTGGACATACCACCATTCCAGCGGCGTCTATAAAGCCATCTGCCATGATACCGCTGGCGTGTGGGCACTTTTGCGCAAAAGCAAAAATTTGATCCTGAAATTTTCCAAGGGTTATTTTTTTACCGGCCACTTCTACAATACACATGTTGTTGGATTGCCAAATAAGCGATAACGGCGTCTCTGTAATTTTATGCCAAGTAGGTGTATTGGAAAAAAGAGAAAGCATGCTTTAAAAATGTATGTCTCTGTATGGGTAACGAATTAAATAGAGTTCGCGCACTTTGGTTAAAATGATTTCACGAAGTGCATCAATGTTTTTCTTTTCAAGTGCCGAAATAAAAACACAATTGTTATTAGTAGCGCGGTCCCATTTTTCTTTGAGCTCTAAAAGTAGTTCTTGTTTTACTTCATCTTCAAGCCACTCATCAAAAGTGTTGGCTTCGTATAAATCTAATTTATTAAAGATGGTCAAGATAGGTTTTTCAAAAGCTTTTAATTCTTGCAGTGTATGATTCACAACACCTATCTGATCTTCATATAAAGGATGCGAAACATCAACAACGTGTAATAAAATATCTGCTTCTCGCACTTCATCAAGTGTGCTCTTAAAACTTTCTACTAAATGGTGTGGGAGTTTTCTAATAAAACCAACGGTATCACTTAATAAAAAAGGTGTGTTTTCGTAAACGATTTTTCGAGTAGTCGTATCAAGTGTTGCAAACAATTTATTTTCTGCAAACACATCCGATTTACTCAGCACATTCATGAGTGTGCTTTTACCAACGTTCGTATAGCCTACTAATGCAACGCGAATAAACTCTCCACGTTCTTTACGCTGTGTGATAGATTGCTTATCAATTTCTTTTAAGCGGCCGCGAAGTAATGCAATTTTATCTTTTACAATACGTCTATCCGTTTCAATTTCTGTTTCACCCGGACCACGTGAACCAATACCTGCTCCCTGACGCTCAAGGTGCGTCCACATTCCTTTTAAGCGTGGTAAAATATATTGGTATTGCGCTAGCTCTACTTGCACTTTAGCTTGCGCAGTTCTTGCGCGAGAAGCAAATATGTCTAAGATTAAATCGCTTCGATCAATTACGCGGCACTTTACTTCTTTTTCAATATTAGAAATTTGTGAGCCCGTTAATTCATCATCAAATATCACTACGTTAATATCTCTCGATGCAACGTATTGTTTGATTTCTTCTAACTTTCCCTTTCCAACAAATGTGCGGCTATCAGGATGTGGAAGTCGTTGTGTAAATCTATTGACTGCAATGGCACCAGCTGTTTCAGCTAAAAATGCCAGTTCATCTAAGTATTCTGTTACCTGCTCAGGTGTTACTTCTTTTTGAATGAGGCCAACAAGTACCGCTTTTTCCTCTTTTCTAATTTTGTGTTGCTTCTCAATCAAAATATAAAATTTATAAACCGCTGAGCGTAATACCTACAGATAAACGTTGCATGGTAGGTCCAAATCCTTCTTTTAAAATACTATTAAATTGGTACCCTGCATGAAGTGATAAGCTACCGTAACCCACTCTACCTGTAACGGCAAGCATGGTTCCGTTAATGTAACGCTTGGTAACATTTTTTTCTATGTAAGCCGTGCCATACACCGATTCACCTTGTTTATTAATTAGGTTTTTACCTTTTGTATAAGCTTTTAATAAAGAACCTACTTTAACACCAAAAGCGGCCTTCCAAGATTTGTTAGGGTTTTCTGGGTTAGAATAGTATCTGATTTCGGCAGGAATTTCGGCGTAAATACTTGTCGCTTTATTTTTCTTGAAATGATCTACGCTATCTACTGCTGCATATTGAAGTGTAGGAGCGCCAGATTTAAAATCTACTCTTGTGTTATCAAAAAATATATGGCTTGTTCCTAAACCAATACCATAAGCAACGCTATATTTTGGATTTGATTTTACAGGCTTGTCAAACATGAAATAAACATTAAAATGTCTGCTAAAACCATTTCCAGTGCGGAGTCCGGTAGGCTTATTGAGCCAAGAATCTGATCCGTACTGAATTACTAAATGATCGGCTGCACGGTTGGTAAAATCAAACTTACTCCAATCTTTGGTTGGTTTTTTTGCCGTTTGAGCAGTTGCAAAAAGGGTAGCAGTTAGCGCAAGGCTTAAGAATACTAATTTTTTCATTGTTCGTTTGGTTCGCTGTATAAATACAATTGGCCACAAAAATAACTGAATTGACATCAAGGCGGTGGTTAAAAATTAGTCAAAACTGCTTTATTTTGGTTTTTAAGGCCAATTTTACGCAATTTGTTGATTTTTAGGCAAATATCCCGCTGCATAGGTGATAATTCCAGCCAAACTCTTGGCGCCAATTTTGTCCATAATTCGAATCCGGTAACTCTCCACGGTTCGTTTTCCAATTTTTAATTGGCCAGCAATTTCTTTGCTGGTGAGTTCTTTACAAATAAGGCCAATGATTTGTTTTTCTACTTCTGTAAAACTAATGCTCGCGTTGTGGTGACGGACCGTTGTTTTTTGAGCGATAATTTTTGAAAGTCTTTCGGTAATACTTTGAGAAAAATAAGCATTGTGCATATACACGGAGTTGATAGCACTCATGAGTTCTTCATGTACAATATTTTTAGATAAAAAACCCATGGCGCCTGCTTCAATCATTTCAATGATTTGCTGGTCTTCTCCAAATGATGTGAGTGCAATAATTCGAATACCCGGATATTTTGCACATAAAATTTTTACAGCTTCGGTGCCAGTAAGATTTGGCATTTTTACATCCGTAATAATTACATCGGGTGCTAGAGATGCTACAAGCGCAATTAACTGTGCGCCATCGGACGCTTCACCAATAACATCGACACTTGGAACGCCTGCCAGCATTAGCTTTAAGCCTTCTCTAAAAATACGGTGATCATCGGCAATGACAATTTTGATTTTTTTACTTAGCATAATTAAGGGGAGTTTTTATTTGATAACGTACACCTTGCTGCGGCAACGTGTCTATAATAACTTGACCACGAAGAAGTGCAACGCGGTTAAAAATATTTCTAAGTCCAGAACCAGTGGCCGCCCTAGCTACTGCCTCTTTATCAAAACCAATACCGTCATCTGTAATTGATAAGAAAAAATATTTATCGTCGAGTGACGCGTGTATCCAAACATTTTTTGCACAGGAATGCTTTATTGCATTGTTGAGTATTTCCTGAATAATGCGGTAATGATGCAACCAGTGATCCGGTTCTGATTCAGGAAGTTCACCACTCAATTCCCAATGGACATGAATGTTTCCTAGTTTATTAAAAGTGCTTACCAGTTCTTCTACACCCCAGCAAAAACCGGCTGCTAGTAACTGATTGGGCACAATAGCTTCGCTCATTACACGCATACGTTTTAATACATCATCTATATGTGTAGCGGCTTCTTTAATGAGTTGTCTATCGGCTTGAGATACTGGATTAATGCTGCTCACTTGCAGTCTAATCACAGAAAGTAGTTGACCAAAATCATCGTGCAAATCTGCGGCAATACGCTTACGTTCTTTTTCGGCAGCCGTAATTTCGGTGGTAATAAGTTGATGGAGTAAGGTTTTATTTTTTTTGTGGTAGAAATAAATCACACAAATAAATAAAAGAATAAATACACCGAGCAGCGGTATGGAAAACAATATAAGTGTGTAAAAGCTGGGCTGTTCCGACATGCAATAATTTTATTATTCAATTTGGAAATAATAAATATTACTTCCTAATTATTGCTGACAACTAGACACTATTACATTGCCTCAAAAAAATATTACATGAGTGAAACCCCCGGTAACAAAGGGCATTAGGTGTTTATACGCAAATTTTTAAAATACTAATCTAAAGGACGAATCCAAATATTTCTAAAGCTTACTGGACTTCCGCCATCAAATCCATGATCTTGTAAATAAAACGGAAGCTTTGAAGGATGTGCTTCATACACCGATGGACCAATCCACTGAATGGTTCCTTTTATATCTACATTGTTTTGAATAAGTACACCATTGTGTAGTACCGTAAATCTTCCAGGCACTTGCACTTTACCATCGGCATAAAATTGTGGTGCCGTAAAAATGATATCATAGGTTTGCCACTCACCTGGTTTTTTGGTTGCATTTACAAGTGGAATATGTTGTTTGTACAAAGCGCCCGCTTGTCCATTCACATAGGTTTGATTGGTATATGAATCAAGTATTTGAATTTCATATTTACCCATAAAAAACACACCACTATTGGCACGGTACTGTCCCGACTGTTTGATTTCTGCGGGTGAACGCCACTCGATGTGGAGTTGACAACTACCAAAAGGTTGGTTGGTTTCAATAGCTCCAGATCCTTTCACCACGGTTAAGGTACCGTCTTTTTCTATTTTCCAGCCTGGCTTACCACCACCTAAACGGTGCCAAGCATCTAAGTTTTTACCATTGTATAATACGATGGCATCGGAAGGCGCGTCGGAAGGCGTTTTACCGGGTTCTACTTTAGTAGGCTTTGGTTCCCAGATTTCTGTTTTAGCCGCTTCTCTATTTAAACTGTCTTCTTTGCTTTGTTGCGCAAACGCACATGTAGTAATGAATGTTACACCAAGTAGCGTTACTATAATTTTTTTCATCAATTTATATTTTTGGAATGCTGTATCCATTGTGGTAAACAGCCGATAAATATTTTGCGTTAACCGCGGCATCTGTAAATTGTTTTTTTGCATGATCCCACTGTAACTGTTTGCCACTGCGGTGTGCAATGTTTCCCATCTGACAAATGGTAGCTACTTTGGCACCTTCTTGAATGGAACAATGTAGTTTAGAAAAATCACGAGACTTAACCACTTCTAAAAAGTTAATCCAATGTTTTTCTACGCCATTATCTACCGATCTATTAAGTGGCACAATTATTTTATGAGCACTTCTCGATTCTTCAATAACTTCCCAACCATTTCTATTTAAAACAAGTGTGCCGTTATCTCCTTGAAACGCAACACCATGATCTCTTCCATAGTTACCATTGGTAATGCCCATGGTTTGTTCCCAAGACACACTAAATTTATCAAAGCCATATAGTACGTTTAGCATATCTGGCGTTTCGCTTGCTGCGTTAGGATCCGCGTATTTGCCACCCACTGCAGAAATCGTATGAGGCGCCGTTTCTTTCATGCCTAGTAAGGCATAATCCAATAAATGCACACCCCAGTCGGTCATTAAACCACCTGCATAATCCCAAAACCATCTAAAAGAATAATGGAAACGGTTGCGGTTGTAAGGTCTTAATTGAGCTGGACCCAACCATGTTTTATAATCAACACCTGCCGGTACTGGCGCATCTGCTTTAGGCTGCATCGGGGTAGATTGAGAGTAACACCACGCTTTTACATTTCTGATAGCACCTAATTTTCCAGTATGTACAAAATTTACAGCGTCGCCAAAATGTTGTTGGCTGCGCTGCCATTGACCTGCTTGCACGGCTCTTCCGTACTTTTCTTGCGCCGCCACCATCGCATTACACTCTACAATAGAATTACCTACTGGCTTTTCTACATAAATATCTTTTCCTGCCTGACAAGCATGAATCATTTGTAGTGCATGCCAATGATCGGGGGTACCAATGATCACAACATCTACGTCTTTATTTTCTAGTAGTTTTCTATAATCGGAATAGATCGCAATTTTAGAAGTATCAATATTTTTAGATTTTAATTCTGCTATGCGGCCATCAATAACAGTTGTATCAATGTCACAAAGTGCAGCAATCACAACGCCTGGAAGGCGCATGGCAGTAGAGGCGTTAGCCCATCCCATACCATTAAGTCCTATCACACCAATATTAACACGGTCGGAAGGCATGACACTGTTTTTAAAATAGGCAAAACTTTCGTTACCCAGTGCAGATGCAAGTACAGAGCCTCCCGTTAAGAGTCCTGCGTTTTGTAAAAAATCTCTTCTAGTTGACATGGCAAGCGTTTTAATTGAAGCATAAATTAAAACGTTTTTTGCATATCTGCTAAATTATTTAACGCTTTTTGTGACCCGGTCTTTGCTTAAAATTACCTCTGCTTCTTTGCTTAGGTGCATATTCTGGTGTTTCGCCAAATTCGGGAGGGACGGTACCTTTTGTAACTGGGGCACCGAGTAATTCTTCGATGGCTAAAAACTTATATTGTTCCTGCTCACTAATGAGTGTGAAAGCCGTTCCTGTAGTGGCTGCGCGGGCTGTTCGGCCAATGCGGTGAATATAGTCTTCACCATCGTTTGGAACGTCGTAATTAATAACAAGGTCAATTTCTTCTATATCAATGCCGCGGCTTAATATATCGGTGGCTACGAGTATCGAAAGTTTGTGGTTTCTAAAATCTTGTAGCACCTGCTCTCTTTGCTTTTGATCCAAATCCGAATGAATTTCTTCGGCAGCAAGTTTGGCTCTTTTTAATTCCTGTGTAAGTTGTTTTACGTTTTGTTTTTTAGAACAAAACACAATTACATTTTTATAAACGTTACTCCTAAGCATGTCTGTGATGATGGGCACTTTTTGTGGTTCGTACACAACAAATGCTTTTTGTATGATTTGCTCAGGTGGTTTAGAAATCGCAATATTTATTTCTACTGGGTTGGTTAAAATTTTTCTAGCAAGGTCACGCATTTTTACAGGCATGGTTGCAGAAAATAAAAGGTTTTGTCGTTGCGCCGGTAAAAAAGAAATTATTTTTTGAATGTCATCGTTGAAACCCATGTCTAGCATACGGTCTGCCTCATCGAGCACTAAATATTTTAAGCCTTTAAGTTTTACATAACCCATGTTTAAATGCGCAATCATACGGCCCGGCGTACACACTACAATATCTACACCTGTGTTTAATGCTTTTTTTTCTGCAGCAAAAGAATTGCCATCACCACCACCATAAACGGCAATAGAACTTACGTCTGTAAAATAAGAAAGGCCTTCTAAACTTTCTGCAATTTGAATCGCGAGCTCACGTGTTGGAACAATAACAAGTGCATTGATATCATGTGAGTCGTGCTGCGTAGTTAATAATCTATGGAGTAGTGGCAATAAAAATGCGGCCGTTTTTCCAGTGCCCGTTTGCGCAGCAGCAATAATATCTTTCCCTTCTAATATGGGAACCATTACCTGTTGTTGCACCGGCGTTGCCGTCTCATATCCCATCGCATCAATACCATCCAGTATCCGCTGATCCAACCCTAAATCTATAAACTTCAAAATAAAATATTTAATGTGTCTATAAACAAAGATAGGGCTTATTACGGCCCTATCTTATAATCTATTGCAATTGCGTATGCTTTACAGCTTTTCGTAGAGTGCACGCAGTTTTTGACGCGTCATTATTGTTTCCCAGTTTTTACCAAGTGCGTTTTCCCAAAGTGGTTTTAAACTTAATGAAATATCAATCATGGTATTAAAATCTTGATCTGATAATCCTGCACATATACCCACCGGAATTTCTATGTTATTTTTTTGAACCATGAATTTAAATTCTTCAACACCTGCTGGATAATATTCTTCTAAATGATTCATCACAATGCAGTTACCAATACCGTGTTTAGTACCTAGTAAATAACTTAATCCATAACTCACTGCATGCGCAACACCCACCTGACTATACGCGATACTCATACCGCCCGCAAATGATGCCATCATTAATTGCTCATCACTTTCATCATCCCAAGTATTTTTTTCTACAAATACTTTTCGGCAAAGATCCAGTGCTTTTTCACCATAACTTTTACTGAACTCATTTAAGTAAGTGCCTTCTAAAGATTCTATGCAGTGAATATAACAATCCATACCGGTGTAAAAACGCTGATTGGCTGGTGCATCTTTTGCTAAATCTGGATCGAGTACAATTTGATTAAACGGTGTAAAGTCAGAGTTCATACCCAGCTTACGCACAGGACCGGTTAACACCGTTGTTCTACTCACTTCGGCGCCCGTTCCAGATAATGTAGGAATACCCACTTTGTAAACACCTGCATTTTTTACGAGGTCCCAACCCTGATAATCGGCAGATGATCCGGGATTGGTCATCATGAGTGAAACCGCTTTTGCAAGGTCCATGGTAGAGCCACCACCAATACCTACAATACCACTAACGGTACCAAATTCTTCACGGAGAGAAGCCGCCAAAGCGTCTACCTGCTTTGTTTTAGGCTCATGGGTAACGTCCGCAAAAACAATTTTATCTTTCCCATTAATTGGAATTCTTTGTACGAGTGGCTTACCTTCAAAAAAATGATCCACTAAAAAAATCATCGGGGCATCACCTTTTCTATTGGGTGCTAATATTTCATCGAGTTGATTAAAACTACCGCGTCCATACACCACATAGTCAACCATTTTAAAATTTCTAAAACTCATATCGCTTTATATTTATTCGGGTATAATTATTGTTGTAAAAGCTTTGCTGCTTTTTCTAAGTCTTCGGGTGTATCAATTTCTACGCCCATATAATTTGTTGTAACCATTTTTATGGGCACGCCATTTTCTAAATAACGTAAACATTCAATTTTTTCTGCGGCTTCCAGTGGCGTCATTTCCCAATTGGTAAATGCAAGCAGTGCTTCTTTTTTAAATGCATACACACCAATATGTTCGTAATAAGTGATGGCGCTTTCGGTACTTCTAGGATACGGTATCACGCTACGCGAAAAAAATAAGGCATTGTTATTTTTATCGATAGCCACTTTTACATAATTGGGATCTTCAATATTTTGTTGTGACGTAAGCACTTGCATCAGTGATGCTACGCGCACGTTTTGAGTACTGTCTTTAAAAACTTCTAGTAATTTTTGAAGGGGTTCTTTTTTTACAAACGGCTCGTCGCCTTGCACATTAACCACCACATCAATATCCAAATCAACAATCGCTTCTGCAATGCGGTCGCTTCCACTTTCGTGTGAACGAATGCTCATAATAGCTTTACCACCATGATTCGTGATTTCATCAAAAATAATAGTGCTATCTGTTACCACAAATACCTCCGAAAAAAGTCCGGTGGCTACTGTATTATCGTAGGTGTGGCGTATTACGGTTTTATCTCCAAGCGGCTGCATGAGTTTAGCAGGAAAGCGTGTAGCAGCATATCGAGCAGGAATAAAAGCACAAATTTTCATGAACATCAAATTGTGATGCAAAGAAACGGCATATTTAATAATCTGTCTTCACCGATTTGTCAAAAGGGACCTTTAATTGATAGGCCAAACTTTGATCGGTGCTATCATCGAGCACATCAAGGCCATATCGAAGGTTTTCCATGGGCGTTGCATCAAAAGTGCCAAATAAGCGGTCCCAGATAGAAAATATATTGCCGTAATTAGAGTCGGTTTGTGGACGAACGTAATGATGGTGCACTTTATGCATATTAGGTGACACAATCACATAGCTAATAGCAGTGTCTAGCCATAATGGAAGTCTAATATTAGCGTGGTTAAATTGTGAAAACACAGCACTTAAGCTTTGGTAGAGCATTACAAGCCACATGGGGGCACCGCAAACAACAACACCAATGATTGTAAACACAACCCTGAAAACACTTTCTCCGGGATGATGACGATTAGCAGTGGTGGTATCTACATGGGTATCTGCGTGATGCACCATGTGAAATTTCCAAAGTATTTTAATTTTATGTTCAATAAAATGAATGAACCATGCGCCTACCAAATCAAGTAGCATGAGTCCGCCAATGATAAACACCCAGGTTGGCATTTGAACGAGTTGTAAGAGTCCAAATTTTTGTGCTACAGCCCAGTCCGATGCTTTAACAATGACTAGTGCAAAAGCAAAATTGATAACAACGGTTGTGAGTGTAAAAAATATATTAACAGCAGCGTGTTTCCACTTGTGGTACGAAAATGAAAATAGAGGAACGAGTCCCTCTATGATCCAAAAAAATGTGATACCACCTGCTAAAATAAGTGCGCGGTGCGTACTTGGTATCTGATTAAAATATTCAATTAAATTTTCTAGCATCTGCTATTAATTATTTAACATGAGCGGCATTACTAGCATCAATAAATCTTCACCAGCGCCTTGCTCGGTTGGTTTAATTAAACCTGCTTTTGTAGAAGTAGATAATTCCATTTTTACATCATCGGTGTCTGCAGCGTTTAACATTTCAATTAAAAACTTTGCATTGAAAGCGATTTGTAAATCTTCGCCATCATACATACAATTCATACGCTCGTTACCTTCAAAACTAAAATCAACATCTTGCGCAGCCATCTGTAACTCGCTGCCAGTAATGTTTAGCGCCACTTGATTGGTGCTCTTATTACTAAATACATTTACACGACGAAGTGCATTTTGGAAATCATGTTTGTTTACAACAAGCTTGTACGGATTGTCTGCAGGGATCACTACTTTATAGTCTGGGAAACGCGCATCGATAAGTCTACAAATCATTTGTGTAGAACCGTGGTTCACAAATAAATGATTGCTGTTATAGCTAATGGTAATTGGATCTTCGTTATCTGGTAATGCGTTTTTTAATAAGTTAAGCGGCTTGCGTGGCACAATAAATGAATCTGTTTTTGGTGCTTTTGCATCCGTTCTTTTATAACGTACCAGTCTATGCGCATCGGTCGCAACAAATTGAACACCTGTTGTAGATAGTTCAAAAAATACACCCGTCATTGCTGGACGTAAATCGTCATTGCTAACTGCAAATAATGTTTTATTAATCGCCGTTAATAAAGCCCCACTAGTCATATCAAAACTATTGGTGTCATCTGCAGAAGGTTCTTTAGGAAAATTATCTGGATTTTCACCCATTACTTTGTACTTACCATTATCGCTGGTAATTTCTACTGCAAAGTTTTTGTCGATATTAAACGTGAGCGGCTGATCGGCAATATTTTTTAATGAATCCAACAAGATTTTAGCAGGAATACAAACACGACCATTGGCCTTGCTTTCTACGTCCATTTCTACACGCATTACTGTTTCTAAATCAGTTGCTACTATGCTTAATTTTTTGTCGGTAATTTCAAATAAAAAGTCTTCTAAAATAGGCAACACGGTGTTTGCATTAATAACGCCACCAATTTGTTGTAGGTGTTTTAGAAGCGAAGAAGAAGAAACAATAAATTTCATGCTACATGAGTTATAGGTACCCTGCAAACCTACTCCAAAATTCCAATACTTTGGCGCTCTAAATAAGGCTATTAGACAACAATGTCTTTTATGTGAATCAGTTGTGGATTTGCGGTCTAAAACATGGCATAATTACAGCAAGTCTGTATATTTATCGCTCATGATAAAAAAATACCTCACTCCGGATCAGGCTTGGCAAAAAATTAAGCACTACTGTGCCTATCAAGAGCGTAGCCACCAAGAAACCAAAGACCGGTTGTATGGGTATGGCCTTTCCACAAAAGATGTGGAGGTATTACTTTCTAAACTCATTGAGGAAGACTATTTAAACGAAACACGCTTTGCTACTTTGTTTGCCGGCGGTCATTTTAGAACCAAAAAATGGGGGCGTGTAAAAATCGCTTACGAGCTCAAACAAAAAAGGGTAAGCGCGTACAATATTAAAGCCGGATTAGCCACCATTGAAGAGGAAGCATACGAGCAAACCATCGATAAATTAGCCCTAGATAAATGGGAGAAGTGTAAAGGTGAAGTAGGCTACGCCAGACAAGCCAAAGTGATGCAGTACCTAGTGAGCCGTGGCTTTGAGTCTGGACCGGTGGGAGCCGCCATTGCCAAAATAAAAGCAGGCCTCCAATAAAATTCTTAAATTGCAGCATGGGTAATTTACACATCAGCCTCATACAAACCGATCTTTTCTGGGAAGACAAGTTTAGAAACCTGGAGATGCTCGAAAAAAAAATAGCAGCCGTTGAAGCGGCTACACAAATTGTGGTATTACCCGAAATGTTTACCACCGGTTTTAGCATGCAACCCAAACTATTTGCCGAAACCATGGAGGGCCCTACGGTTGAGTGGATGGTAGAACAAGCAGCAATGCATAAAATTATTGTAACGGGAAGCATTATTATAGAGGAAGACAATAAATTTTACAACCGCCTACTCTGGGTATTACCCAATGGTCAAGTAGCATATTACAACAAAAGGCACTTGTTTGCATTTGCGGGTGAAGACAAAGAGTATACCCCTGGCAACAAAAGACTAATCGCACAAGTAAACGGATGGAAAATTTGTTTGCAAATTTGTTACGACCTACGTTTTCCAGTATGGGCACGCAAACAAACACCCGACGAATATGACCTACTCCTCTATGTAGCCAACTGGCCTGAAAGGCGCAACCACGCCTGGAAAACCTTACTATGTGCGCGTGCCATAGAAAATCAAACCTATGTAGTAGGCGTTAACCGTGTTGGTAAAGATGGTCATCAAATAAACCACAGTGGTGACAGTATGATTGTTGATCCAATGGGACAGGTGCTTTATTACAAAGCCGATGACGAAGACACCGTGTACATGGAATTAGAAAAAAGTGTAGTGATTGAAGCCAGAGAAAAATTTCCGTTTGGACGCGACGCCGATTCGTTTACTATTGGGCTTTAATACGCGTTTATTTTTTTATACATCAATACTATTTCATGTCCGAATTTTTTTCTGCAAAGTCACTATTTACGGGAAGCGAGTGGTTAAACGAAACTGCTATAGAAATAAAGGATGGAAAAATAGTTTCCATATCAAAAGAGCATTACAATACTGATGCAGCGTTCCCCTATATTGTTCCTGCATTTATTGATTTACAAATTTATGGTGCGGATCAAAAGTTATTATCTGAATTTCCGGACACCGATTGTATTCAAAAAATATACGCATACTGTTTAGCGGGTGGTGCTGCTTATTTTCAACCCACTATTGCTTCACAATCTATAGCGGTTATTTACAAAGCCATTGACGCCGTAAAAGCCTACAAAACCATTGGTGGTAAGGGTTGTATTGGACTTCATATAGAGGGGCCATGGATTAACGCTTATAAAAAAGGGGCACACAATGAAAACGTTATTCATAGTCCAACCGCAGAAGAAGTAGAAGCAATAATAGCGTATGGATCCGGATGTATTAGCATGATTACGCTAGCCCCAGAAATTTGTGAACCTGCAATTATTGATCTCATACAATCACATGGCATTGTTGTGTCGGCGGGTCATAGCAATGCTAATTATGAAACAGCAACGCAGTTTTTTGACAACAATATTAAAGTAGCTACACATTTATTTAATGCCATGAGCTCATTTTTACACAGAGAGCCGGGCATGGTGGGTGCGTTATTTAATCATCCGCGCGCCATGAGTAGTATTATTGTAGATGGTTATCATGTAAATTATAATGCCCTTAAAACAGCTAAAAAAATAATGGGCGACCGCTTATTTTGCATCACAGATGCTGTAACCGCCACAAATACTGGTTTTTATAAACACGAACTGGTTGGAGACAAATATGAATCGAACGGAACACTAAGTGG
>JBEGUD010000248.1:0-10667 GCA_041179065.1 Bacteroidota bacterium
TTCCCTTCCAAATCAATAAGGTACATGTTAAATGGAAATCCTCTTTTGTATTCGTGGTTGCTACAAAAAATAATGTGCTTCCCATCGGGTGTAAAATTAGGCGCCCAATTGGCCTGACCAAGCGCTGTAATTTGTTTTGCATGAGAGCCGTCTGCATTGGCAACAAACACTTCCATATTAGTTGGGGCTACCATTCCTTCTGCTAATAATTCTTTGTACTCTTTTATGGCCTCCGGAGTTTTTGGTCTACTAGCACGCCAAACAATTTTTGTGCCGTCTGGGCTAAACCACGCACCACCATCATAGCCAAGTTCATTGGTTACACGAATTTCTTTCCCTGATTTTAAATCCATTACATAAAGTTCTAAATCACCACTTTTATCGGAACAATAAATCATTTTTTTACCATCTGGAGATAAGGTTGCTTCTGCATCATAACCTTTAGCGCTTGTAATTTTCTTTACTATTTTACCAGACATGTCTGCCATAAAAATGTCGTAACTATTATAGAGTGGCCAAATATATTTATTGCCATATTTTGCCCTGTCCGGAACTGGCGGACAACTATCTGCGCCTAAATGTGTAGATGCATAAATGATGTGTTTACCATCAGGTAAAAAATAAGCACAAGTAGACCTTCCCTTTCCTGTACCAATCATTGTTGGTGTAAATTTTTGTGCATCCGTTACAGGCACTTTACCAACAAATATTTGATCACAAAAAACGCCTTCTTTTGGATTTGTTTTTTGGTATACAATAGACTTTCCATCATAACTCCAATAGGCTTCTGCATTATCACCACCAAAGGTTAACTGCCTAACATTTTTAAAATATTTTTCGCCTGCAAAATGCACAGAGTCTTGGGTCGCATACTGCGCAAATACAGGTGTGGCTAGCACAACAAAAAGCAACAAATAAATGAAGTGTTTTAATTTCATAGTATTGAGTTAAGAAGTTGCAAAAGTAAGGACCTTTCAAGGTTTTTATGTCAGTGTTATGTCAGGAGATTTAAAATTTGGGGTTATTTTTGAGGATGCGCATATTTCAATGTATCATTTTTGCTATTGCAATCGTTAGCTGCAACGACCCAAAAGACAGCAATAGTGACACTAATAATCCATCTGTGTACCCTGTTTTTGTAAAAGATTTACTAGAAGAAATTGACCGGTTCCCCGATAGCGCCGAGCTTCGCGTACAACTGATAGATACCATGGATAGCCTAAACTTAACAAAAGATGCGCTCTCACAAATTGATTCCCTCATTACAAGAGACCCGGGCAATTATGGCGTATGGTTTAGAAAAGGAGAACTCGCCATAGGTAATAATGATACGACACTTGCTATTCGTAGTTTTTCAAGCGCAGCAAATATCTATGCTAACCCGGATGTTTTATTGACGCTTGCTAATTTATATGCTGCTCAAAAAAACAAAACAGCCCTTCAGTTATGTAATAATGTTATTGCACAAAAACCAGACAGGTCTTACATTGCACATAGCTATTATGTTATGGGTCTCTATTATGGAAATACCGGCAATACAAAAAATGCAATCGACAATTTTAACAGCTGCATTCAAAATAATTATTTTTACATCGATGCTTATTTAGAAGTTGGTTGGATCTATTTTGATCAACAAAAATTTACTGCCGCAAAAGAAATTTTTGAAACCGCAACAGCTGTTAAACCCACAGATGCTAGAGGCCATTATTGGACCGCTAAATGCCTCGAAAAATTAAGCGAACCACAAAAGGCATTGAACGCCTATCAACTCGCCTTTAACCTAGACAATAGCTTATCCGAAGCATCCGCTGCAATTTCAAGAATAAAAGCTGCAAAAAAATAGCAGGGTTGCTTAAAAAAGCAGAAATTTGCACAAAACTTACCTATGCCAATCATTGCACCATCACTATTAAGCGCCAATTTTTTAGCCCTTCAACAAGATTGTGATATGCTTAATAATAGTGAAGCCGAGTGGTTTCACCTCGATGTTATGGATGGCAGGTTTGTTCCCAACATTAGTTTTGGCCTTCCCATTATAGAACAAATCAGAAAAGCTACATCAAAAGTTTGCGATGTACACGTTATGATTTTAGAGCCAGAAAAATATGCCGAAGCTTTTAAAAAAGCAGGGGCTGATGTCTACACGGTTCACATAGAAGCATGTCCGCACCTTCATAGAAATTTACAACAAGCAAAACAACTTGGCATGAAAGCGGGTGTGGCACTCAATCCTCACACCCCTATTCAATCACTGGTTGATGTAATACAAGATATTGATGTGGTATGTTTAATGAGCGTAAACCCAGGATTTGGTGGTCAACAATTTATCCCACAAACCATTCAAAAAATTATTGAACTAAAAGCACTCATTACGCAAAAAAATACAAATACCCTGATTCAGATAGATGGTGGCGTAACGCTTTTAAACGCTCCAGAAATTTTAGCGGCTGGCGCAGATGTGCTTGTTGCAGGAAATACTGTATTTAGGTCTGAAAATCCTACACAAACCATTGCAGCACTGAAGGCGCTGTAAATGATGTCGTAAAAAATATTCACAATTTGTTTATAAATAAGGCTTGGGAAGTTGGTGTCCAATCAGTTAAATTTGGATAACTACCTCACTAAAACCAAGCAAGTTGACAGAAACAATCATCAATCTCGACTCCGTAAATCCCATCGAATTTTTTGGTGTTAATAACGGAAAATTAGACGTCCTAAAAAAGAAGTTTCCGCTACTTAAAATTTTATCCCGTGGAACACAATTAAAACTTAGTGGCGCCCCTGAGCAAATTGATATTGCAAAAGAAAAAGTAAATTTAGTACTGCAATATTTAGAACGAAACGGACATTTAAGCGAAGATTATTTCGAGCAAATTTTAGGTGGTGATGACCAGGAGGTAACGGATCATTTTATAGATAAAAATCCAAACGATATTTTGGTGTTTGGACCCAATGGAAAAACAATTAGAGCCAGAACGCCCAACCAAAAAAAGATGGTAGGTGCTGCCGATAAAAACGATATTGTATTTGCCATTGGCCCCGCAGGTACCGGTAAAACATATACTGCAGTTGCACTTGCTGTACGTGCCCTCAAAAACAAAGTGGTTAAAAAAATAATTTTAACGAGACCCGCTGTAGAAGCTGGTGAAAATTTAGGCTTTTTACCAGGCGATCTAAAAGAAAAAATTGATCCGTATTTACGTCCTTTGTATGACGCACTCGACGACATGATTCCTGCCGAAAAATTAGGCTATTACATGAGCACGCGCACCATCGAAATTGCACCACTTGCCTACATGCGCGGCAGAACGCTTGACAATGCGTTTATCATTTTAGATGAAGCGCAAAACAGCAATGACCTGCAATTAAAAATGTTTTTAACGCGTATTGGTGCCAATGCAAAAGCCATTATTACTGGCGACCCTACCCAAATTGACCTACCCCGAAATATGCGAAGCGGACTTGAAAAAGCCAGCCGAATTTTACAAAACATTGAAGGAATTTCTCATATTACCCTTACCGAAGAAGACGTAGTTAGGCACAAACTCGTAAAAGCCATCATTAAGGCCTACGACAAAGAGCATGAAAAAGAAGAAGAAATGTATGGCAAAAGATAACCCAACCCCCTTAAAAAGGGGGTTTTTTGCTTAAAAAGGCGTTTTTTACCTAAAAAGTGCCAATTTGTTAATACTCTGTTGAAATTAGTAGCGGAATATTCGTTTTCTTTGCAGCTGAAAAATCAAACTTATGCTTAGTAAAAAACTCTTGCAATTTGTACTTGCGGTATTAATCCTACCAGCATTTGCACTAGCACAGAACACCACCAGTAGCCTGAGTGGTTCTGTTAAAACAAATACCGGTGAGGTATTAGTTGGCGCAACCGTAACAGCAACCCACGAGCCTACTGGTACAACCTACCGTGTACAGAGCCGTGCAGGTGGCCGTTTTGACATCAGCAATATGAACCCTGGTGGTCCATACCTTGTTGAGGTTTCTTTTTTAAATTATGCAAACGAAAAAAAGACTGACATCTACCTTAGCTTAGGTGATGTTTTAAAAGTTGATTTCGCCCTTGCCTCTAAAGTAAACAACCTCGGAAACGTAACAGTTAGTACACTACGTAAGACTACTGAAAATTCTGGTAAAGGTGGTGCTGAAACAACAATTGGTCGTGATAAAATGGCGAACTTACCTACAGTAGGTCGTAACATTTATGACTACCTACGTGCTGTTCCTCAAGCTAAATTGGTAAACGGTTCTGAAGGTGCTGTATCTATTGCAGGCCAGAACAACCGTTACAATGCATTCTATGTGGATGGTGCTATCAACAACGACGTATTTGGTTTATCTGCTTCAGGTACCAATGGTGGTCAAGCTGCTATCGCTCCATTATCTATCGATGCGATTGATCAGTTCCAAGTTGTTATCTCTCCATTTGATGCATCATTAGGTAACTTTACAGGTGGTGGTATCAATGCGATCACTAGATCAGGTACCAACAAAACTTCTGCATCAGTTTACTACTTCTTACAAAACCAAGATTTAGCTGGTAAAACACCAACTGGTTTAAAAGAAAATGCAACAAGACTTAATAACTTCAGCAAAAAAACCTATGGTTTTAGACTTGGTGGAGCTATTACAAAAAATAAATTATTCTACTTCATCAACGTTGATTTACAAAGAGATCTTCGTCCTCAACCATTTGACTTTAGTCAATACAATGGTAACACGAAAGACATCAATGTATTAAATAGCTTAGCGGCTACTTTAAAGTCTAACTACAACTATGATGCTGGTGGATTTTTAGACAATACTGAAGAAGTAAATGCAGATCGTATCACTGCGCGTTTAGACTGGAATATCAACGATAGACATAAATTATCTTTATCGAACAGATATACAAAAGGTGAGCGTTTAAATACCTCTACTTCAAGCTCAGGAACAATTAACTTTTATAACAACGGTTTCCAGTTCCCTACAACAACAAACTCTACTTCTGCGGAATTAAAAAGTTTAGTAGGCAAGAATGCGAGCAATAAAATGTTAGTTACCTATACAGATGTAAATGACGACAGAGGTCCATTAGGCCAAGCATTCCCAAGAGTTCGTATCAACGACGGTTCTGGCGCCATTGTATTTGGACCTGATAACAGTTCAACTGCAAACTTATTAACGCAAAAGAACTGGTCTTTTTATGACGAGTTTAAAGTTACACTTGGTAAACACGCGCTTAAGTTTGGTGTAGATTATGAATACAATGATGTTTTCAATACTTTCATTCAAAACACATTTGGTAACTATACCTATGCTAACTTAAACGACTTTTTAACCAATGCAAGACCGCAAAACTACCAATATGGTTTTTCTATGGTTGACAATGGTAAAGGAGATAACACCGATGCTGCTGCTAAATTTAAAATTGCTAAGGGTTCTATGTTCTTAAATGATGAATTAAGACCTACAGACAATTTAACTTTAAGCTTTGGTATCCGTGCAGATTACTACAAGTTTTTAAGTACGCCTTGGGCAGACGATTATACCAATAACGTTGCAATTCCTAAGTTTTCTCAGTACTACGATTTACAAGGTGCTAGATCAGGTTTAACACCTAAAGTACCTATCGCTATCTCTCCTAGAGTTGGCTTTACATACAAAATCCCTGAAGAAAATCTAATTGTACGTGGTGGTGTAGGTTTATTTACAGGACGTATTCCGTTAGTATGGCCTGGTGGCTTATACAACAACAATGGTATTTTTGTGGGTGGTTACTCAGCTAACGCTACACAATTAAATACGATTCGTTTCAGACCTGATCCTAATAACCAATGGACGCCAGCACAAGTTGGTGCAGGTGTTACAAAAGGACCACTTAACTTAGTTGCTGCTGAATTTAGCACACCTAAATTATTTAGAACTTCAATTGCACTTGATAAGAAATTTGGTAACGGTTGGTCTGGTACCTTAGAAGGTATCTTTAGTAAAAATTTAAATGAAATTTACTATACCAACATAAACTTGTTACCTCCAGTTGGCGTTTCAAATGGTGTTGGAAGCAGAAACGTTTACTCTACTACCAACAATGGTCGTATTCCTTTAAATGCTGATGGTTCTAACCCTTATGATAACGCTATCTTATTAAGCAACAACAAAGGTAAAACTGGTTATTCTTATAGCTTTACTTTAACTGCTAGCAAGCGTACCAACACAGGTTTTGCTTTTGATGTAAACTACACTTTTGGTAATGCAGTAGCGGTTAACGACGGAACTAGTTCTGTAAACTTTAGCCAATGGCGTTTTATGGAAACTGTTAACGGACGTAATTTTATCAATCGTTCAAATTCAGATTTCAGTGCAGGTCACAGAATCTTCACATACGTAAGTAAGAAGTTTGAATATGCTAAAAAATCTTTAGCTACTACTATTACACTTGCTTATACTGGCCAGTCTGGTTCACCAATCAGCTTCACTTATGCTGGTAGCCCAGTTAGAGACGTAAATGCTGGTGAAACGAACGATTTATTGTTCATCCCTACACAAGCGCAATTAGCTGCTATGTCATTTGCTACGAACACAGTTTCTGGTGTTACTTACTCTGCACAGCAACAAAAAGATGCGCTTAACGCTTTCATCGAATCTAACCCTTACCTCAGAAACAACCGTGGTAAATTTGCTGAAAGAAATGGTTCTCGTACTCCGTTCACAAATATTGTTGACTTAAAAATTGCACAAGACTTTAATATTAAAGTAGGTGCTAAGCGTTACCAATTCCAGTTAACATATGATGTGTTTAACTTTGGTAACATGATCAACAGAACTTGGGGTAGAAACTACTTCCAATCAAACGACAACTTCTCTCTTGTTACTTTTGGAGGATATGCTAGTGCAACAGATTTAACTCCTGTTAACTTCAGATTTAACCCAACCATCAAAACTCCATGGAGTGTAAGCACCACTACAAATGCTGCTTATGCTGCAAGATGGATCAGTCAAGTTGGTTTACGTTTTAACTTCTAGTATTACAATATACCAAGACACTAAAAAGGTCGAATCTTAATTGATTCGACCTTTTTTTTATGAGAAAAACGAGGTATTTTTAGTTGCTCCATTTGCCACACAAAATAACACAACATGTCTAGCGTATCACCTACTCTATTTACACTTGGTGTAGAAGAAGAATATATGGTTATTGATCCTGTCACAAAAGAATTGACAAGCCATGAGCAGCGAATTGTAGTAGAAGGACAAAAATTACTCAAAGACAAAGTAAAGGCCGAAATGCATCAGGCCGTGGTGGAAGTAGGTACCGACATTTGCAACAACATCGAAGAAGCGCAAAAAGAGGTTGCCTCGCTCCGACAAATTGTATCCACTATAGCAGGTGATTTAAACTTATGGGTAGGTGCTTCAGGAACACATCCATTTAGCCATTGGCAAAATCAACTTATTACCGATCATGTCAGGTACAATCAAATTGTGAATGAATTACAAGATGCTGCAAGGAGTAATTTAATTTTTGGATTACATGTGCACGTTGGTATGCAGGACCGAAAAATGGCCATGCATATTGCCAATACGGCACGGTATTTTTTACCCCACGTATATGCACTTAGCACCAACTCTCCTTTTTGGGAAGGCCGGCTTACCGGTTATAAATCTTACCGTACAAAAGTGTTTGATAAATTCCCACGAACAGGCATCCCCGATTATTTTGAAACGATAGAGGATTACGAAAATTATGTGAACCTCCTGATCAAAACAAATTGCATAGACAACGCAAAAAAAATATGGTGGGATGTAAGGGTACATCCTGTATTTAATACGGTAGAATTTAGAATTTGTGATGTGCCTTTAACCATTAAAGAAACCACCGTTATTGCTGCTTTATTTCAGGCCATATGTGCTAAAATATATAAGCTAAGACACCAAAATTTAAATTTCATGAATTACCAGCGCTCGCTCATCAATGAAAATAAATGGAGGGCTAGTAGATACGGAATTGAAGGAACATTAATTGATTTTGGTAAAGAAACAGAAGTGGAAACCAAAGCACTTATTTATGAGCTACTAGACTTTGTAGATGACACCCTTAACGATCTAGGAAGCAGAGATACATTATTGGCCATTGACAGCCTATTTAAGGCAGGCACAGGCGCCGACAGGCAACTAGCAGCTTACAAGCAAAATAATAGCTTAATTGAGGTTGTAGACTATATACATGACCAGTTTTTAGCCTAGCTATACAATTTCACGTGCTTAATTGTAATCAAACAGTGTAGCCGTAAATATGGCGCGTTCCCGTTTTTTAAAAACCACATCCCAGTCGCCCTTGTACCTGAGTGTTTTAGGAACCGTAAGTCCATTAAATTTTGTCATTTCTACTTCCATGGCAACATCAAAATCATACACCCCTGCTTTATAACTTAAAGCGTAATTACGACCTAAAACTTCGAGGGTTTTTAAATCAAACCAAGTGTTCATTTGATCCACTACTACGCGGTCACTTTTAAAATAACCTAGGCCCTCTTTTGGTTTAATTGAAAACAAATAACAAAGTGTTCCTTTATAATCCACAACATCTAGGCGGTAATCATATAGTTCGTGGGCAGCTTCGTCATATAAATCGAGTTTGTCACCAATAAAAGGAATCCCAGGTATTTTTTTACCTGGATTAAAAAAAAGCATTTTTAATTGGTCTTTGTGCTTTTCCATGCCCGACTTATTACTCGTTAATAAGTTACGACCCTTCACAATATTATTTTCGCCACAAATTTTCCCTTTGGTAAAAAACAAACCCGCATATAACTCTGGTGTTAGGTAATTGTACTTGCCATTACCTGAATAAAAATCGCCGGTGGTTTGCTCTTCTAAAACATCCATGGTTCGGCAATTACCAACATGGTTTTGACGCGTTTTACTATTTAAAGAAGCTTTAACTGCACCATCTTTACCGAGCATTTGAATGCTGTTATATGATGAGAATCCAATGATACGTAGGTTTCTGAACGCCTTGTAAAATGTAGTGTCCTGCTTGATGGTAGCGAGTACCGCTTTGTAATCAAAATTATTTCGAACCACTACCTCAGATAATGTAAATGCCTGATTGTCTAGTGCAATAGTGGAGTCTTGTGCATATACTGGCCCTGCCATCAACAATAACAACAACCAAGTATATCTTATCATTTTATAAAAATCATTTTATAATCGATACGCGTTTTGCCTTTAGAGATATCGTTTAGTTTTCCTTGGAGTAATTTTTTACGAAGCGGCTTTAGATAATCAATAAATAATTTACCCTCGATATGATCATACTCATGTAAAATTACACGGGCTGTTATGCCATTAAATGTTTCGGTGTGGGTTTTAAAGTTTTCGTCTTGGTATTCTATGGTAACCGTTTCGTGCCTAGGCACGTCTTCTCTGATATTAGGAATACTTAAACATCCTTCGTTGTAAGACCAAACCTCACCTGCTAAGTCAATAACTTTTGCATTGATAAATACTTTTTTTACCCCTGGTGCATCTGGGTATTTACCAATTTCATGTGGCTCTAAACTTTCAAAAATTTGAGCGCTATCGATAACAAACAACCTGATGTCTTTATTGATTTGAGGTGCAGCAAGCCCTACCCCATTGCTAGAATACATGGTCTCCCACATATCTTCCAATAATTTAGGAAGTGAAGGATAAGAAGCGTCTATAGAAGCACTAACCTTTCTTAAAATTTGGGCCCCATAGGCTACAATTGGAAGAATCATGACATTTGAGTTGTTGATGAATAGCTATTGAGGTGCAAAAATACCCCCAATTATGCCAATCAACAAAAATAGACCTTAACGGTTTGCTAAATATTCCTGTAACATAATGGTAGCAGCTATTTCATCCACCATTTTTTTATTTTGACGATCCTTTTTTTTCATGCCCATTTCTACCATGGCTCTAACCGCCATTTTAGAAGTATAACGCTCATCTACTGTTTCAATGGGAATGGCAGGAAAGGTTCTTTTAAGCTGTCCAATAGCCGCCTTAACCAGCGGCGTTGCGTGTGTAGGTGTATTGTCTAAACTAAGCGGGGCGCCAATTAAAATAAGCTCAATGCTTTCCGTTAATAAGTAGTTTTTTATAAAAGCATGCAAGTCTTTGGTGTCAACGGTTGTTAAACCCGTTGCAATAATTTGCAGTGGATCGGTAACAGCCAAGCCCGTTCTTTTTCCGCCGTAATCGATGCAAAGTATTCTAGCCAAAGTAGTAATGAATTTTATTGTAGAAATAAAGCAACCAGCACATGAATACCAAATATAACACTTGCGATACCATTGGCTGTCATAAAGGCAATATTTACTTTGGTTAAATTAGTAGGTGAAACAATCGAGTGCTGGTAATACAACATACCAATAAATACCAGCGCTCCTTCCCAGTAAAAATAGCCATAGCCAGCTAACACACCAGCAACAATAACCAATGCCGCCGCAATAATATGCAGTAACACCGACAAACGAAGTGCATTTACTTTTCCTAAATAGGTAGGAATAGAATGCAAATTTTGAGACGCGTCAAAGTCAACGTCCTGCATGGCGTATATAATATCAAAACCACTCACCCAGCAAATAACAATAAGTGAAAATAAAATAGGGAGTATTGCAAACGTACCTGTAACCGCTAAATAGGCA
>JBEGUD010000249.1:0-3129 GCA_041179065.1 Bacteroidota bacterium
GCATCACGGTAACGAATGGTAACCGTTTGGTCTTCTTTCGTTTGGTGATCAATGGTTACGCAAAATGGTGTACCAATGGCATCTTGTCTGCGGTAACGTTTTCCTATCGCATCTTTTTCTTCGTAAAAACATTTGAACTGACCCTTGCAACTGTCCATCAGTTCACGGGCAATTTCAGGAAGTCCATCTTTTTTAACGAGTGGTAAAACAGCTAGTTTAACAGGTGCAATTTTTGCTGGAATATGAAGTACCACGCGTTCGTCAGTACTACCATCTTCTTTGGTGATTTTTTCTTCTTCGTATGCATTGCTTAAAACGGCTAAAAACATACGGTCAAGTCCAATAGAAGTTTCTATAACGTACGGAATGTAGTTGCCATAAGGCTTTCCGGTTGCTTCATCTATATCGTTGTCAAAATATTGTTGCTTCTTTTTACTAAACTCTTGGTGTCTGGTTAAGTCAAAATCGGTACGAGAATGTATACCTTCTAACTCTTTAAAACCAAACGGAAATTCAAACTCGATATCTAGTGCCGCATCTGCGTAGTGCGCTAATTTAACGTGGTCGTGGTAACGATATTTACTAGCAGGCATACCTAAATCGGTGTGCCATTGTAAACGCGCTTCTTTCCAATATTCGTACCATTTCATTTGTGTGCCAGGACGTACAAAAAATTGCATTTCCATTTGCTCAAACTCACGCATTCTAAATATAAATTGACGGGCAACGATTTCATTTCTGAAGGCCTTACCAGTTTGTGCAATACCAAAAGGTACTTTCATACGTGCTGTTTTTTGCACGTTTAAAAAGTTTACAAAAATACCCTGCGCTGTTTCTGGACGTAGGTAAATCGTGTTTGCATCTTCAGCTACAGAACCTAATTGCGTATCAAACATGAGGTTAAACTGTCTAATATCGGTCCAGTTAGACGTACCACTTACACTACAAGTAATTTTCTGATCCACGAGTAATTGCTGAAGGGCTTCAAAATTATCCGACCCGAGTAGTTCATCCATTTTTGCAATCAGTGCATCTGCATCTGCTGTAGCTCCGGCCGCACGTAAACTATCTGCTTTGGCTTCAATCAAATGGTCAACGCGGTAGCGCTTTTGAGAATCTTTATTGTCAATTAACGGATCACTAAAACTATCTACGTGACCGCTGGCTTTCCAAGTGGTGGGGTGCATAAATATCGCAGCATCAATACCCACAATGTTTTCATGCATTCGGGTCATGCTATGCCACCAATAATCCCTGATATTTTTTTTGAGTTCAGACCCGTACGGACCGTAATCATATACGGCACTCAATCCATCATAAATTTCACTACTAGGAAACACAAATCCATACTCTTTGGCATGCGATATAATGGCCTGAAAATTATTTTCTTGTGGGGTTAACGCGGGCTTACTCATACAGGACAAAAATAAGCCATTCTCCCTAAAAAAGGCGCTTTAGCCCCTTTATCCATTTTTTTTCTCTGACTCAGAGAAATCCTATAGCTTTAGCGGGATAAATTTAAAAGACAATGAACAAAAAGAAACTGATGACGTGGATGCTCACATTTGTGGCGCCCCTACTGGTTTTTGCACAGCAAACAACCCTTTACCCAAGTGATTATTTAACACCCGAGTTCCATGCCGGCCGCAGAGCTGCATTTAAAGAAAAGCTCTCTAAAAATGGCGTGGGTATTTTCTTTGCATCGCAGGTGCGCGTTAGAACCAACGATGTTGATTTTCAATATTCACAAAATAAAAACTTCTACTACTTTACCGGTCTTGAAGAGCCTAATGCAGTGCTCCTATTATTCAAGCAGCCTGTTACTATTTTAGATAAAACAGGTACCGAATTTATTTTTGTTCAAAACCGTGATCCGCAAAGAGAATTATGGACCGGAAAAATTTTAGGCGTAGAAGGCGTACAAGAAAAATATAAAATTTCCAACGTTTTTATCAACGATAAATTTAGCGCCAACACCATCGATTTTTCAACGATCGATTCTGTATTTACAGCGTATAAAAGCGAAGATATTTTTTCGACGTATAAAAGAAGTGTAGATCCTTTAACGCGCATGGCTACTATTGTTGATAGTGCTATTGCTGCAACAAAAAAACCAGTTGCTACCCGCAGTTTACAAGCTATTCTATCTGGTTTAAGAGGTATCAAGCAACCTGAAGAAATTGCACTCATTGCTAAAGCTGCTGCTATTAGCTGTGAAGGTCATAACGACGTGATGCGCGCTATTAAACCAGGCATGACAGAATACCAAGCACAAGCGATTATGGAATATCATTTTAAAACCAATGGTTCCGAATATCCAGGCTACCCAAGTATTGTGGGTGCTGCCGAAAATGCATGTGTACTTCACTATATCACCAACCTGAAATTAATGAACGATGGTGATTTGTTATTAAGCGATTGCGCTGCCGAATACCATGGCTATACTGCAGACGTTACAAGAACAGTTCCAGCTAACGGTAAGTTTTCGCCAGAACAAAAAATTATTTACGAACTCGTATTAGCAGCGCAAGACGCAGGTATCGCTGCTTGTAAGCCAGGTGCTCCGTTTGCAGCAGTTGATGCTGCAGCTAGAGCTGTTGTTAATAAAGGCCTTGTTGCACTTGGTATTGTAAAAACAGAAGCAGAAGCCCGCAAATATTTCCCACACGGCACTTCACACCATTTAGGTTTAGATGTACACGATATGGGACCTCGCACACTAGATCCGGGCGTGGTATTAACAGTAGAGCCAGGTATTTATATTCCACCAGGAAGCAACTGCGATAAAAAGTGGTGGAGCATTGGTGTAAGAATTGAAGATGATATTTTAATTACCCCAACAGGTAATCAAAACCTATCAGCTTCTTCTCCAAGAACCGTTGCCGACATTGAAAAAATGGCAAAAGAAAAAAGTATTTTTAAGCGCAAATAATATGGTGCTTTCAATTAAAAAAGGCGCGCTTTTCAAGCGCGCCTTTTTTATGTCAAATAGTTATTAGGTTTATTGCAAAATCTGTGTTAGAGATTATTTTAATTTCTCATTGTTCAAGTGCCTTGGAGCATCCCTATTATTTTTCTTTTCAAAGTTTTTTTCAAGGGCTTTAGTTAGGTCTACACCGGTTTGATTGG
>JBEGUD010000250.1:0-5466 GCA_041179065.1 Bacteroidota bacterium
AAGAAAATATTAAAAA
This sequence comes from Bacteroidota bacterium, assembly GCA_041179065.1. GTDB lineage: Bacteria > Bacteroidota > Bacteroidia > Chitinophagales > Chitinophagaceae > Sediminibacterium. The sequence goes on from JBEGUD010000250.1 coordinate 17, forward strand.
GTCTCTTTCCAAATTGATTGGTCACCCACTCTTCAAAATTGGTTGGATTTTTTACTGGAAATGCTTTTGCTTTCAAATAACTTAAAACACATAAAGCACTTTCAAAAATTCCTAATTTTCGTAAAGCCTCAAAAGCCACAAGTGGATATGAGAAAAAATGGTTGTTGTAATAAATACGAGAACTTCTTGGACGCTCTAACATTTCATCCCCTAATATTTCGGTCCAAAAGTCTTCGACCTCTTTTGATTTTGAAAAAAATCGGTGCCCGCCAATATCAAAATGATAGCCATTGTAAGATTCGGTTCTTGAAATACCACCCACATACTGTGGATCTTTTTCAAAAACAACCACTTCTTGATTGCCTTTTGCAAGTAGGTATGCAGCAGTTAAACCAGCAGGACCAGCTCCAATAATTGCGACTCTTTTTGACATAGATATAGGGGTTATCGGTGTAAGAAGGCAAAGGTGCTACATTAATGTGGATCTACCATTATTTTTGGGCTTCATTTTATACTTATCTTTCCTCAAAATATCCGCTACATGAACTCGTTTACTTGGACCCTTCAAACCTTTGATAACCTTACCAACAAACAGTTGTATGCTATATTAAAACTTCGTTGCGAAGTGTTTATTGTTGAGCAGGCCTGCAATTATCAAGACATTGATGGCAAAGACCTAAAAAGTTTTCATTTGTGTGGATGGGACGGAGACGAACTAGTGGCATATGCCAGACTTTTACCAGCAGGCGTTTCATTTAATGAAGTTTCTATTGGGCGCGTATTAAGTTCACCAGCTTACCGCCGACAAGGTGCCGGCATTGGACTCATGCAAAACGCCATTGCGCATTGTTATGAAAAATTTGGAAAGCAACCCATCAGAATTGGCGCACAACTATACCTGCAAAAATTTTATAGCAGCTTTGGATTTATCAAAGATTCAGACATGTACCTAGAAGATGATATAGAACATATCGAAATGATTTTACCGTAGTTCTTCTTTTACAAAGCGGGCTGTATGGCTTTCTTTACAACCCACCATTTGTTCTGGTGTTCCTTCAAATAAAATAGTACCACCACCATCACCACCTTCTGGTCCTAGGTCAATGACATGATCGGCTACTTTAATGACATCTAAATTGTGTTCAATCACAAGTACCGTATTACCTCTATCCACCAACTTGTTAAGCACATCAATCAAATGTTGAATATCCTGGAAGTGAAGCCCCGTAGTTGGTTCATCTAAAATATAAAATGTTTTACCCGTATCTTTTTTGCCCAGCTCGGTAGATAGTTTAACGCGCTGCGCTTCACCTCCACTAAGCGTTACCGCCGATTGCCCTAATGTGATATAACCAAGACCCACATCTTGTAACACTTTTATTTTTCGGTAAATAAATGGAACAGGTTGGAAAAATTCGCAAGCTTCATCTACCGTCATATCTAGCACATCACTAATAGACTTCCCCTTGTACCTGATTTCTAAGGTTTCACGGTTGTAGCGTTTGCCATTACATTTTTCACAGTGCACATACACATCTGGCAAGAAATTCATTTCAATCACGCGCATACCACCTCCCTCGCAAATTTCACAACGTCCGCCTTTTACATTAAATGAGAAACGCCCAGCGGTATACCCTCTTATTTTTGATTCGGCGACAGCTGCAAACAAGGTTCTGATCTCGGTAAAAAATCCACAATAAGTGGCCGGATTACTTCTTGGCGTCCTACCTATAGGCGATTGATCTATTTCAATTACTTTATCGATATGCTCCAATCCTTTTATTGATTTAAACGGCATGGGTTGCTGCTTACTATCATAACAATGCTTAGAAAGAAGCGGATACAACGTTTCATTTATTAGGGTAGATTTTCCACTACCGCTCACACCACTCACCACAATTAATTGACCGAGCGGAAAACTTACTGAAACCTTTTTTAAATTATTACCAGTGGCTTCTTTTAAAACAATGGTATGCCCATTGCCAGTTCGCCGCTGGGCAGGAACAGCAATCTTTTTTTGACCATTCAAATACTGCGCTGTATCAGAATTAGAAAGCAGTACTTCCTGCGGTGTTCCTGCTGCAACTATTTGACCACCATGCTTACCAGCCTTAGGGCCAATATCAACTAAATAATCGGCAGCTAACATGATATCCTTATCGTGCTCCACCACTAATATACTATTACCAATATCGCGTAAATTTTGAAGCGCTTTGATGAGCTGCATATTATCACGTTGATGTAATCCAATAGAAGGCTCATCCAATATATACGTGATACCCTGAAGTTGTGATCCAATTTGTGTAGCCAGTCTAATACGCTGCGACTCGCCACCACTCAGGGTTTTAGAGGGACGGTTTAAAGACAAATAAGTAAGTCCTACATCAAGTAAAAAACCAACACGTTCCCTGATTTCTTTTAAAATATCTTTTGCAATGGCATTGTCTTTTTTGGAAAGATGCTTTTCGATGCCCTCAAACCAAAAAAGTAATTTATCTAAATTTAAATCACTGATTTCTGCAATGTTTTTACCTGCTACCTTAAACCACAAACTTTCTTTTTTTAACCTAGCACCTTCGCAACTTGGGCAGTGTTTTAATTCCATAAACTGTTCTACCCATTCACGCAGCGCCTCTGTAATACCTGTTCCTGTAAACCAACGTTTAAGCATGGGAACAACGCCTTCAAACACACCCTCATAGGGGCTAGACATGGCCGTTTCGTCCATATCGAATGTGGACTCGGATGGACCGTCGGGGGTGCCATATAAGAGTAAATTAATAGACTGCTCCGATAAACTACTAATGGGTTTATCGAGGCTAATCTTATGCTTTTTGGCAAGCACTTCTACCTGCTTAAATAAATAAGCCTCTCGCTGTACACCGAGTGGCGCAATACCGCCCTCTTTAATACTTAAGGATCTATCCGGAATAATTTGTTCTAATGAAATAGAAAAGACATTACCTAATCCTTTACAAGTTGGACAAGCGCCATAAGGCGAGTTAAATGAGAATGCATTAGGCGAAGGCGTTTCGTAACTAAGGCCGGTTTCTTCACACATGAGTTGCTTGGCATACTGTGCCACTTTACTTGATTCATGTACCATCAAAAATAAAAGCTCCTTTCCTAGTTTTAAGGTATGCTGCACACTTTGTGAAAGCCTTAATTTGTCACCTGGTGTAACTTGTAAGCGGTCTACAACAAGTTCAATATCATGAATTTTGTAACGGTCTACTTGCAGTTTGGGTGTGAGGTCTACGATGTCACCATCAATTCTAACTTTTAAAAAACCTTTTTTTCTTACCTCTTCAAATAGTTCTCTATAATGTCCTTTTCTTCCTCGCACTAATGGTGCCAGTAAAACAATTTTTTTATTGGCATATTTTTCGGTGATAGAAGCAACAATTTCTTCTTCGGTAAATTTCACCATTTTTTTTCCAGTGTTGTAACTATACGCTTCTCCAATACGGGCATATAATAACCTCAAAAAATCGTACACTTCGGTTACAGTGCCAACTGTTGAACGTGGATTTTTATTGGTCGTTTTTTGTTCTATAGAAATCACTGGCGATAAGCCGGTAATTTTATCTACGTCCGGCCGTTCCATATCACCCATAAATTGTCTGGCATAGGCACCAAAACTTTCCATATACCTGCGCTGACCTTCATTGTAAATAGTATCAAAAGCGAGGGATGATTTTCCACTGCCGCTTACCCCCGTAAATACCACCAATTTATTTTTAGGAACACGGATATCAATGTTTTTCAGATTGTGTTCTCTTGCGCCAAAAACTTCGATGCTTTCGGTATGAATACTAGAACTTATTGCGTTGGTGGATTTCTTTGCCATAGTAGATTGTAAATATAATAACAACGGAGGGCTTGAATAGTTGAAAACATACAAATGTTAGTAGATTATAGACAAAGTTTTTTTGGGTGAAGCAACTTTCTAACTTAATTTTACAATAGTTCTTAAAAAATCTTATCCAGAAAGGCAGAGGGAATGGCCCATTGATGCCTTGGCAACCCATATCATTCGCAGTGATATGAAGGTGCCAAATCCGTCCATCACATTACATGTGCATGGAAAGATAAGTCAGCGACGTTTGATATTTTGCCTAAGGCTTTTAATATTTCAAGCTCACCTGACTACATCTGGTGAGCTTTTTTATTTTTAGTACCCTAGAAAATAAATAATAAAATGGAGCATCAAAAAGTTTTAAAAATTGGTTTATTTGGTTTTGGCGTTGTAGGTGAAGGCCTTTATAAAGTATTACAACAAACCCCATCATTAAAGGCAAGCATCGAAAAAGTATGTATCAAAAACGTTGATAAAAAAAGAAATGCGCCGGACAGTTTGTTTACCACAGATAAAAACGATCTTTTACTAGACCCAAATATCAATGTTATAGTAGAAGTAATTGACGATTCGGTAGCTGCATTTGACATTGTTTCTACTGCACTTTTACAAGGCAAAGCTGTTGTTAGTGCAAGTAAAAAAATGATTGCAGACAACCTACCCGCTATGCTAGCACTGCAACAACAAACAGGGCTTCCATTTTTATATGAAGCAGCCGTATGCGCCTCTATTCCTGTCATCAGAAACCTTGAAGAATATTATGACAATGACCTACTGCACTCCATTAAGGCCATAGTGAACGGGTCTACCAATTTTATTTTAACTAAAATGTTTGAAGACAAGTTAAGTTTTCAAGCAGCACTGATATTAGCGCAACAATTAGGCTTTGCAGAAAGTAATCCAAAATTAGACGTAGAAGGTTACGATGCTCTCAACAAGTGGACCGTTTTACTAGCACACGCTTATGGTATCGTAGAAAAACCGGAAAATGTTTTATTTAGTGGTATTCAAAATATTCAATTAAGTGATGCAGCGGTTGCACAAGAAAAAAAACTAGATATCAAGCTCATTGCACAAGCAAAAAAACTAGCCAATGGGAAAGTGGCTGCCTTTGTACTACCACAACTTATTAGTCAATCAGAGCCACTATCGTTTGTTAAAAATGAATACAATGGCGTAGTTATAGAAAGCGGATTTGCCGACAAACAATTTTTTTATGGCAAAGGAGCCGGAAGCTTCCCTACTGCTTCTGCGGTATTAAGTGATATTTCCGCACTTAGATACAATTACTGTTACGAGTATAAAAAACTATACCAGCAAGCCCCACACGAATTAACTTCCGACTATTTCTTAAAAGTATATGTAAGCTTTGATGACATCAAAAATGTTCCTAAAGACAAATTTGAATGGATTGAAGAATGGCATGCACAAGAAGACCGCAAATACTTAATTGGCGTATTACATGTGAAGGAACTTATTCAAAATAGCTGGTGGAAGGAAAACAACAACTCCCTTATTTTAACCCCCGACCCTATTATTGACAACCTTGACATCGTTCACCTTAAGAAAAAAAGCCTTGAATTGGCCGGAG
>JBEGUD010000251.1:0-11006 GCA_041179065.1 Bacteroidota bacterium
GTCGGGAAGACAGGATTCGAACCTGCGACCCCCTGGTCCCAAACCAGATGCGCTACCGGCCTGCGCCACTTCCCGATTTTGTAGTTTGCCGCTTTTTTAAAGTGCGGTGAGGGCGGGATTCGAACCCGCGGTACAGTTTAACCCGTACGGCAGTTTAGCAAACTACTGATTTCAGCCACTCATCCACCTCACCGTCCTAACTCCCTTTTGGAGAGGGTTGCAAAAATAAGGTGATGTGTCTTAATTCCCAAAAATAAAACGCTTAAAATATTGAGTTTTAAGCGTTTTATTAAAATATTTATTAAAAAGTGCGATTCTGTTAATAATCAAGGCTTACATCGCAGCCAATTGAACTTTTTGTGTGAGCTCCATTACGTTTTCTCTAAAGATAGAGTCGGTGTCCATCAGGTCTTTTACCGTTTGACAAGAGTGAATAACCGTGGTATGGTCACGACCACCAAAGTGCTCTCCAATAGTTTTAAGTGAATTTTTAGTAAAAGCTTTAGCGAGATACATGGTAATTTGACGTGCTTGTACAATCTCACGCTTACGTGTTTTTTGTAACAATTTATCGTAAGGAACATCGAAATACTCACAAACCATTTTTTGAATGGCGTCGATCGTGATTTCTTTACTGCTCGTTTTAACAAAGTTGCGAAGTACCTTTTTAGCTAGTTCAACATCAATTTCTTTCTTATTTAAAGAAGATTGAGCGAGTAGTGAAATAAGTGCTCCTTCTAATTCACGAACGTTGGTATTAATGTTATAAGCAACATACTTAACAACTTCTTTAGGCATATCAAGACCATCGTTCTTCATCTTCTTTTCTAAGATTTCGATACGTGTTTCGTAGTCTGGCACTTGTAAGTCAGCACTTAAACCCCATCTAAACCTGCTTAATAAACGCTCTTGCATGCCATCTAAATCTTTAGGGGATTTGTCAGATGTCAATACTAATTGCTTACCGCTTTGGTGAAGGTGGTTAAAGATGGCAAAAAATGCATCTTGGCTTTTTTCGGCACGACTAAAGAATTGAACGTCGTCTATAATAAGCACATCTATCAGCTGATAGAAGTGAATAAAATCATTGATGGCATTGTTGCGGCTATGGTCTTGGAACTGGTTGATGAACTTTTCACTGCTCACATACAACACCACTTTACCAGGATGTGTACGCTTTACTTCATTTCCAATAGCTTGTGCTAAATGCGTTTTACCAAGGCCTACTCCACCATAGATTACAAGTGGATTGAATGAATTAGCGCCTGGCTTTTCTGCAACTGTTTTACCCGCTCTACGTGCTACTCTGTTACAATCACCCTCTATAAAAGATTCGAAAGTATACAGCTGGTTAAGCTGGGGATCAATTTGCATTTTTTTAAGACCCGGAATAACAAATGGATTTTTAACTGGATTATCAATCACCAGTGGGAAATTCATTTCGTTATTGTTGTATGTTTTCATGTTGCTAGCAGGAACATCCATCGAGCCGCTACGGCTGTTGCTGTTTCCGCTATCCACCATAATTCTATATTCTAAACGCGCCTCTTTACCTAACTCACGCTTTAATGTTTTGGCTAATAAATTCACATAGTGCTCTTCGAGGTACTCGAAAAAGAATTGACTTGGCACTTGTATTAACAATACGTTTCCTTTTAACTCTACTGGGTTAATAGGCTCGAACCATGTTTTAAAATGTTGCCACTCGACAATATCCTTAATGATCTTTAGACAATTGCTCCAAACTAATTCAGCACTTTTAGCCATACAAAAACGAACAATTTATAATTAGGTTAACGTATTCTTTTCAGGTCCTCAATATATCCTTTTTTCAACAATAATTCTAACGAATTTGACAGCTTTCAAAAAGTGTTACGGGACTGCGAATATGTATACTTTATGTTGAAAAAAAAATTTTTTATTTCGTTATTTTCCCCATTACAAACCAGTGTTCGGATTTTATCTGTTTTTAAGCCCTAAAAACCTACTTTTGAATCCTAAAAAATATACCACTATGTCTTACGAGATTACCGGAAAATTGGTTGCAAAATTTGATATTGTTCAGCGCACAGAGACCTTTAAAACCAGGGAATTTGTGATAGAAAAGACCGAAGACATTGGAGGTCGTAGTATTACTAATTACATAAAATTTCAATGTGTTCAGGACAAAACCGCCATGCCCGACAAGTACAACCTAGGGGATGACGTTCGAGTTCAGTTCAATATCAAGGGAACCAAGTGGGTAAAAGAGGGGAAAGAAAATTTTATTACAAATTTGGACGCTTGGCGTATGGAAGGGGTCAAATTAGGTCAAGATAACGCAAATGCCAACGAATATTTTGATATGCCGCCTGCTCAAGACGCGGTAGACGACCTACCATTCTAATGCAAAAACAAGTACAATTACAAGTCACGCCTTCAGAAGCTGCAGATCCTGCTGTTATCAAGCAGTATGTAGCAAATGCAGGCGGGCATGCTATTGCAGCAGTTACAGGGTTTCATATTGTAAAAAAATCAATAGATGCCAGAAGTAGTAAGCAGGTATGGATTAACCTTACTGTACAGGCCTTTATTGATGAACCTTACACACCTCGAACCCTTGCCCCTATTAGCTTCAAGGACGTTAGCCATGCTGCAACCAAGGTCATTATTATAGGTGCGGGTCCAGCCGGCTTATTTGCTGCCTTAAAATGCCTAGAACTAGGCATTAAACCTCATATAATAGAGAGAGGTAAAGAAGTGAGGGCGCGCAGACGCGATTTAGCGGCACTTAATAAAGAAGGGGTGGTAAACCCAGAAAGCAATTATTGTTTTGGAGAAGGCGGCGCTGGCACCTATTCGGACGGCAAACTATACACGAGAAGTAATAAACGTGGTGATATTAACCGCATCCTTCAACTACTTGTGCAGCACGGTGCCGAAGAACAAATACTCTATAACGCGCATCCGCATATTGGCACCAATAAACTACCTCAAATTATACAGGCCATGCGCCAACAAATTTTGGACGCTGGCGGTATTATAGAATTTGAGCAAAAAATGGTGGATTTTACCATAGAAAATGGAGTTGTAAAATCGGTACTAACTCAAAATGGCAATACCATTGTAGGAGAAGCTTTAGTGCTTGCTACGGGCCATTCTGCAAATGATATTTTTGCATTATTGAGCCGTAAAAAAGTATTGATCGAAGCCAAGCCTTTTGCGCTTGGTGTAAGGATCGAGCATCCGCAAGAAATTATAGACCGCGTTCAATACCACTGCATCTTAAGAGACGAAAACCTCCCTCCTGCCTCCTACGGGCTTGTAGAGCAAGTGCATGGTAAAGGTGTATTTAGTTTTTGCATGTGCCCTGGCGGTATCATTGCGCCAGCAGCAACCAGTGCGGGCCAGCTCGTGGTAAACGGTTGGAGCCCCAGCAAAAGAAACAACCCGTATGCCAATAGCGGTATGGTGGTTGAAGTGCAAAAGCAGGATGCGCTCGAATATTTTAAAGAAGCCAGCCATAAAAAAATATTGGAATCCATGTTTCCAATGGCACAAATAAATGACCTAGCAAACGACCCGCTTTTACTACTTTATTTTCAGGCCATGGTGGAGAAAAAATCTTTTGATGCAGGTGGTGGAAAATTTGTAGCACCGGCCAACCGGATGGTAGATTTTAGCACCAATAAAACATCAACCTCACTAGCTGATTGTAGTTATATTCCTGGATTAGCCGCGCATAATTTAGAAAACGTACTACCTCATTTTATTCGGAAAAATTTACAAGATGCTTTTGTAGTTTTTGGCAAAAAAATGAAAGGTTATTATACCAATGAAGCACAAGTAGTAGCCACAGAAAGTAGAACATCTTCTCCAGTACGAATCCCTAGAGATACAGCCACACTAGCGCATCCAGCCATTAGCAATTTATACCCATGTGGCGAAGGCGCCGGTTATGCAGGTGGTATTGTAAGCGCCGCCATGGATGGCGAGCGCGTTATTGATGCTATCTTTTTAAAGCACGCAAAAAGCCATCTTTAACCAGCGAATTTTGCTGATACGCGCCGAGCTCTTTTTGCAAATCCTGCGCTAAAGATGTGTTTTCAAATGCAGATAAATCTGGTTTGCCTGCATCAACCCATGCGGTGTACCAAAAATCAGCGATTAAATTAGCAGACTCAATAAGCCTTTCATTCACGGTATTTTTTAATGCAGCGCCATATGCTTTTGCAAATTGGAGTGTGTAAGCTTTTGTTTCTTTTCCGTACCACATTTTCATTTCAAACTTATCTGCTTCCGTAAAATTTTTAGAAACAGTACGTTCCGTTTCAAGCATAAATCCAACCATGTTAAAGCCCTTACGAACTGCAGTCCAAATGGCTGTTTTTGGATCACTCAAATAGGTAGCTTTATGGTTTGTATATAAGTTGTATTGCGCCATCTCAATATCAGGCACTGTAGACTCCCATAAATTGTGCATCCCTTTTTGTCCGGTTAACTGTCCATCATAATTAATAGTGGTATGAAGTGGCACATGCGCATCTCCAATATAATGTCCTAAGTCTGCAGCATAAAACAAAATACTGTCTTTGTTTTTTTGCTTAAAGGCTTCTGTTAATTTAGCCTGCATGTAAATAATATGATAGGGCACATAGCCGTATTTTATGAGAGAATCCTTGGTAAAAATAGCTACCGCTTTATCCCATTCTAGTGGCATTTTATTAGCAGCATCTGTACCAAACATTTCTAAGTCAATAAAGTGCTTGGTAGCTTCTGTAGGATCCGAATTTCTGCGCTGATCTGGTCTTACAGAATTTGAAACCACATTATCAATATGAGTGTAAAAAAAAGATTGTAAAGGAGCTGGTAATTGATATACCGCTAGTTGATGCGTGGTTTTATGGACCAAAAAGCCCCAACTACTTGATACTAATAAGATAACAACTAAAGCTGCTGATACAATAAGACTGCGCGTTAATTTCATAATTCGGATGTATTTACGCCCACGAAAGTAAGATTTTTGGCAACCGCTTGTCATTTAAAAAGACCTTACCTAAAAAATAAAGCACCAACCCGCCGGAAATCATAATTTTAATGTTCAAAGCTCAAACCCTATGCATAATATTCTAGAGTTAAAGAACCTTCAAAAACAGTACGCCACACAAAAAGCAGTGGATGATGTGAGTTTTTCTATCGAGCAAGGAAGCATTTTTGGCCTACTAGGTCCTAATGGCGCCGGTAAAACAACACTCCTTCGTATGATTACGGGCATCTTTTACCCCGATAGTGGCGACCTTCTGTTTGATGGCAAGCCCTTTGACCCACAAAACGACTTTGTGCATATTGGTTACATGCCGGAAGAAAGAGGTCTTTACAAAAAAATGAAAATAGGTGAACAGGCTATGTACCTGGCACAATTAAAAGGTCTTAGTAAATCAGAAGCTTTAGAAAAAATAAAATTCTGGTTCAAGAAATTTGAAATGGAAAGCTGGTGGAATAAAAAAGTTGAAGACCTAAGTAAAGGAATGAGTCAGAAACTACAATTTGTAACAACCGTTTTACACGAGCCAAAACTCATTATACTCGATGAACCATTTAGCGGACTAGATCCATTAAATGCCAATTTAATAAAGGACGAAATTTATGGACTTGCGCAAAGAGGTAGTACCATTATTTTTTCTACCCACCGCATGGAACAGGTAGAAGAAATTTGCGACCATATCATACTCATGAACCTCGGCAAAAAAATATTAGACGGAACTGTTACAGATGTTAAACAACAGTTTAAAGAAAACAAATTCAATGTTCAATTTAAGGGCCAGCCTACCGAGTTAGCAAGCCCCATTTTTACCATTGAACACCAAGAAAAGCAACAGCTTATTGTAAAAATTAATGAGGGTTACACAAGCAACCACGTTCTAAATTATTTATTACAACAAGACGTTTTAATTGAACGTTTTAATGAAATCTTACCTTCATTAAACGACATATTCATCCATTTAGTAGAAGGCAGCAAAGCCACTACCAGAGCTTTTCAAAACAATTAATAGACCGCACCATGAATAAGATATTTTTAGTTGCTAGCAGAGAATTTAAAACAAGGGTTCAAAAGAAAACCTTCTTATTAAGTACCATCGGGCTTCCTATTTTAATTTTTGGCTTTTACGCCCTCATGATATATTTCCAGGTTAAAACCACCGATAATTTTAAGGTTGCTGTAAGTGACCAATCAAAGTTATTTAACGGAAAAATTGATGATAAAAAAAGCACCGAAGTGATCTTTAGTTTTATAGATGCAGATACCGCTGCACTCAATAAAAAATTAATTGACGGTGCATATGATGCGTATTTATTTATTCCAAACGGCTACAACTTACAAAGCGGCGAACCTCAAATTTCATTTAGATCTAGTAAGGCACTTGGCTTAATGACCAGAGATAAAATAGAGGATAGAATCAACAATGCATTAGAAGAAAAGAAATTACTCGCACTTAATATATCAAAGGGGCAATTAGATAGCGCTAGACTTGAAAATAATGCCATCGCTTTTACCACCAATGATGGTAAAAAAAATAACGAAACAAAAGTAGGCATCAGTTATGTAGTAGGCATGATTGCAGGCTTTTTAATTTATATTATTTTATTTGTGTACGGCACCATGGTGATGCGTGGCGTGATGGAAGAAAAAGTAAGCCGTATTGCAGAAGTGATTGTAAGCAGTGTAAAGCCATTTGAATTAATGCTGGGTAAAATATTTGGTATTGGCGCTGTAGGTTTAATCCAGTTTATAATTTGGTTTGTGCTCGTGTTTGGCCTTCAATTTTTAATTCCTGTTATTTTCCCAGACGTTGCAACACAAATGCAATCAGCTCCTATTCAACCAGGTGCCATGGGCGCTGTAAATGTAGCCAAGCAATCTGGTGCTTTACAAAGCATTATGGCTGGCTTAGCAGAAATAAATTTCACGCTCATTATTGGATGTTTTGTGTTTTACTTTTTGGGTGGCTATTTCATGTACGCTGCACTATTTGCGGCAGTTGGTAGCGCAGTGAATGAGGATCCTCAAGATGCACAAAGCTTACTTCTACCTATTATGATGCCTATCATTTTTGCCATGGTTATTATGACCAAGGCTGTTAATGACCCTAATAGCACACTCGCCATTTTTGGTAGCTTATTCCCACTCACCTCACCCATTGTAATGATGGCAAGGGTGGCACATGGCGTTCCAGACGGCGTTACAGTGGTACAATTAATTGCAAGCATGGCTTTACTCGTGCTTGGATTTTTAGGCACTACTTGGGTGGCTGCAAAAATTTACAGAACCGGCATTTTAATGTATGGTAAAAAAGTAACCTGGAAAGAAATGTGGAAGTGGGCTTTTAAAAACAATTAAAGCTCGCCGCAACATACTGCAAAATACTGGTTCACTTACTGCGCTAATGATACCCTCACTTTAACACCAGCCCTCGTGGTAGTTGAAGGCGCAGCTGTAGAAATATAGGGTTGTACCCTTCGCTGGTCAAAGAAGAATTGAAGATTCACCCTACTGTTTAATACATAATCAATAGAGGGCTGAATGGTAATTTCTTTTTGACCGCCAGTTCCGTATGCATTTGTTTGATCGAGCCTACTATTACTATTTGAAATATCGCGCATCGATAAATCAACTTTTACGGTAAGATCATTAACTAGCTTGGCATCTTTCATCCCCGGAATGGTAAACGGTAAATTAAGCCCCTGCGTTCGGAAACTAAAACCAAACACCCACTCTGTACTTCTTGATTCACTTAATTGATAATCCACCAAACTAAGGCTTAACTGCCTACCCTTCCTGTATTCGAAGTGCATGTTCATTTGCTTATTGGTGGTAAAATCAAGCCCAATAAGTGGTTCAAAATTTTCTTGCATGGTAATATTAGGCACCAAGAAAAATGGAATATAGTTGCCACTTACCGTATCCATAAATGAAGGGCCGCCTAGTCTAAAAGGATCTTGATACAGTAGCGCGCTATTAAAACTATTCATACTTAAGTTACCCTTGTAACTATGCGAAAATGAAATATTATTAAACTTCGCTGCTATTGCAGGAATTTTAGTAAGCCCTGTGTAGGTAAGTCGCCAATTAGGTCTTGGGATAATGCCTGCAAAAGGATTGGAACTTACTTTTGCATTGGATTGCTTGATAAGCGGAGCCGTATTGGGATCTGTTCCTGCATAAGCGGCTAAAAAAGCAGGTACCAATACATCTTGAGAATACCTTCCGTAACCTTTTGCATAGCCGTCTGTGGTGAACTTTTGAGAAGCTGGAAGTGTTTGCCAATAAGGGTTAGCAGCAGCTACACGTTTAGATACAATGAGTCTATTGTCTTGGAAGGTTTTAAAAGTGCTAGAAATTTCGTTGGGGGTATAGCCTTCAAATAACGTTTTAAATGAAATATAGGAAACACTAAAACCTCCTGTTGCAAGCGGGTTTAAATGCTCCATTCTTCCAGCACCCAATGTATCTTTAAACAACTGCGAGTAATCTTTTGTAAAAGTTTTTTCTAGATTTAGATCAATGAGTAATTCTCTTATCGGTTCTACTTGCGCGGTAATATTTAATCGTTGTTCAAAACTTTGTCTGTACAAAAAGTTAAACCCTGGATCACGCGATAATAAACCTTGAGCCGCTTTTTGATTAAGCCAACTCGTATCAGGCTGTTTACCAAAAGCATAATCAAGTCCTGGTGCTAAAGAATTAAAATTTTGTCCCAAAAACTGTGTACTATCCGTAAAGCCCGGTACCCTACTTCGGTAATTGGCAGCGTAATTAAGTGATAGATTTTTAACCATTGTAACCAACTTACCCGCAAACCTAGTTGTGCCATTTAGGGTTGGCATTTCATTGGCCTTTAGCATTTTTGCTGCAATACGCTGGTCTTTTTTTAAAGTCTTCCACTTTTTCAAAGCTTCTTTTCGCTTATCACCAATTAATCCTTGGAGGGTTTCTTTTTTACTTAGAAGTACAGTACCCAGCAACTGCTCTGGCGTGGCTTTACTACTAATTTTATTGCCTTTTACTTTTGGTGGCGGAATATTATCTAGTGCCCTTAAAAATTTAGACTTTGCATAAAGGCTTGCAAAGTTAAATGGCATGCTAATATTATTTTCCTGCGAATTTTCGATCGTATTCCCTAGCTCATAGGCAAGCCTACTAGCACCGATCCAATTATAACTGGTAGCATAGGTATACCTAGCAGTAATCCAATCTGTGAGTGGAAATTTATTAAGTGGAACCGTGTAGGAGATTGCCGCTTTTTGTTGATACAATGTATTTCTGCCCCCTTTTAAAAAGTTTTGCTGCACACTGTCACGTTTAAAGCGGGTATCAATTCTACCAAAAGGCTCATCAATACGCGCATTGTTGGTTGCAGAAAAATCCAGATTCACTGCGTTAGATAAATCCCAACGTAAATTATAAAAACGGTCAAACGTAAAATACTTATCGTAGGTAGTATCAACTCTTTCAACTTTACTATCTACTGCATTTACAATTCGTGGAATGAATTGTCCAAACTGACGCTGCACATCTGCTCTAAAACTTAATAGACTTGGTTTTAAATTAAGGTTAAAGTCTTTTATGAGCGACAACCAAGGTGTATTGGTTTTGATGACCTTTTTAAACGGAAATATAAATGATGGCTGCGTATTGTAGGTATATCCAAGTCCACCGCGTTGTTTGGTTACTTTATTTTCATCCACAATAGGACTACTTTGTGCTGTTTGCGTATAGGAGTAATTGAAATCAAAATTGCTAAGGCTCATCATGGTTGTTTTCTCACCTGGCAGCACTTTAACATTTGTAAAATTGATTGTTTTTATTGTGGTTTGATCCATCGCAACCTGTTTCATTGAATCACGCTTTTCAATGGCAGCTCTATTTAACTGATCTTTAAATCGAATGTCTTTATCATAAGGGTCAAACGCTGGGGTAAACACAGTTCTGTTAATGCTTGCATACACCGGCAAAGAAATATTTGCTTTTTTAGGAAGCAGTTTACCTGCTTCGATATTAGTTGCAACATCAAATTGCGTCATGTTTTCTTTTGCCCTTTCATTCACGCGCTGCTCGATGGTTCCAAAACCTACCGAATGTGTATTAGCAGATACAGACAAAGTTCCTAAATCTGCAAGTACCATATCAACCCTACCAAGGGCTGACCATCCACCCTGCTCATCCATTTCAGACAACCTAAGTTCATTGGCCCACACTTCGGCACTAACAATGGGACCATCTGGTAAATATTTATTTTCAACACCAATTAAAATACCACGTACTTCACCAAGGTTAGGATTCCCTTGCACAGAAATTATTTTATTGCCAAGTGCTTCTCTGTATATATTCGTAACAGACAGTCCCTTACTATTTCGACGTTGTTTTAAATCAATGAGAGCACGTAATGACAAATCAAGGTTATTAAGTGCTGGCCATATTTTTTCTTCCTGACCTTTTGGATAATTTCCTGGCCTCGTTACTTTTAATGGAATTTTTATTTCGTAGTAGTTGTTTAAAAAATCTTGCCCTATTCTTACAACTGCATATAATTCATCATCTAAAACTGGGCGTAATCCAGGCACAGACTCGGCATGTAAATACATAGAAAGTCTACCAAACTGTCTAAAATCAAATGGGACTGTTTTAAATACGGCACGTGCATCACCAGAAGTTAAATCTCTAATTTGCATACTCATGGCCTGCTCGTTTTGCTGCAGGTTTACCCCATTGTTACTGAGTAATTGAACGCGTTCTACGCCCGGAGGCATTAAATAATTAACGGGCTGACGACTACTATTTTCTTCTAAATTAACGGCAAGTGTATTAAACGTTACACCACTATTTACAGGTATCGGTTTATAGGAGCCTGTTGTATCCAATTGAAAATTAAACTGTCGCCACTGATTACGCACTAAATCCATTCTTGCCATACGAACCACCACCGAATCTTCAAAATCGGTAAGGTACAAACGCGCAAAACGAATGG
>JBEGUD010000252.1:0-7306 GCA_041179065.1 Bacteroidota bacterium
CTTTGCTGCTTGTTAAAAGCGATGCGTTTGGCAATATGGTAGGATAGGCCCAAAAAGGTTGTTTTGGTAAAATTACGAATAGTATTTTTGTAAGCATGAATCTATCCCATAAATATTGGACCAGCAGTTTGTTATTACTACTAGTTTGTGTAACTGCCATTAAAGCGCAGCGTGCGCCGGACCAAATTTATATGTCAAATATTAAAACCCCCGTTCTTTTTCAGCAAAACGATCAATTTTCAATACCTATTATAAGACTGCAATCATCTGATGTATTAGAACTGCATTTTGATGATTTGTCGGGTATACCTAAAAATTATTTTTACAGTTTTCAACTTTGCAACGCCGACTGGACACCTGCCATGTTAAACCCATTTGATTATATCAGTGGCTTTCCTCAAAATAGAATTAGTATGTACCGCGTGTCAAGTGTTGCATTAACGCGTTATGTACATTATCAAGTGTTGCTACCCGAAAAAAACTGCGTTCCTACAAAAAGCGGTAATTATATTTTAAAAGTTTTTTTAGACAACGATACGTCTAAACTTGCGTTTACAAAACGGTTGTATGTGCTGGATGAAAAAGTAACGGTAGGTGCTGGTATTACACAGCCTTACGGCTCTGATATCATGCGCACGCACCAAAAAGTGCAGGTTAATGTGGGCACCAAAGATTTAAATATTTTAAGCCCAGGCAAACAAACAAAACTACTTATTGTACAAAATAATCAATACACCGGTGGTGGTTTTATAACGCAGCCAACATTTATTAGAGGTAAAAATTTTGAATATTCTACCGAAGATGCACAACATGTATTTGAAGCCGGAAAAGAATACCGCTGGGTAGACATTCGAAGTTTTAGATTTGAGTCGGACA
This sequence comes from Bacteroidota bacterium, assembly GCA_041179065.1. GTDB lineage: Bacteria > Bacteroidota > Bacteroidia > Chitinophagales > Chitinophagaceae > Sediminibacterium. The sequence continues at coordinate 877 of JBEGUD010000252.1, forward strand.
GGGTGGTTAGAACCGATAAATCAACAACGCCATTAACCATTGTTGTGAAACCCGATTTTACAAGAAACGATCAGCGCAATATTTTTTATATGGATGCCAATGGCTGGTCAACAACGGCTAGTACCGAACTTATTAATCCATGGTGGCAGGGCGATTATGCAAATGTGAATTTTACCTATGTGCCTCCTGGATTAAAGCCGCTTTTAAACAAAGAACTGTATATGGTAGGCGCACTAACCGGAAATAGGATCGGGGATACGGCAAAAATGGAATTTGACCCTGTAGTTGGTGCCTATACCAGAACGCTGCTCTTAAAACAGGGTTTCTACAATTATACCTACCTTACTAAAGATAAAGGGGCTCCTGTATCCACTGCTTCTTTTGCCCTAACAGACGGTAATTTTTGGGAAACCGAAAATGATTATACCATTTTCTACTATTACAGGTCGCTGGGGGGGCGTCATGACGAGTTAATTGGCTTTGCCAAGGTGAATTCGCGAAATCAGCTCAGAACCAGATAATTTGATCTATTTAATGCCTTAAAAATTAGGGAGAATTGAGGGCAAACCTTACTTTTGCACCGGCAGGTCTTACACGACCAGCTCCTGCAGAACCTCCCCAGGGTAGGAATACAGCAAGGATAAGCGGTTGAGCGGTGCGATGTGAGTAGCCTGCCATTTTTTTTATTCCCCGTCTATTTCGGGGAATTTACTTTTAACAGAAAAACCATGAAGTTTTTTATTGACACGGGTAACCTCGCTCAAATTAAAGAAGCCTACGATTTAGGCATTTTGGATGGTGTAACTACCAACCCAACGTTAATGGCTAAAGAAGGCGTTAAAGGCGAAGAAGCCATTGCCAACCACTACAAAACTATTTGCGAAATGGCAGATGGTGATGTTAGTGCCGAAGTACTTTCTACCGACTTTGCTACGATGGTAGAAGAAGGTAAAAAATTAGCTGCGATCCACCCAAATATTGTGGTTAAAGTGCCACTTATTAAAGATGGCATCAAAGCAATTAAGTGGTTTACTGATAATGGAATTAGAACCAACTGTACCCTTGTGTTTAGTGCGGGTCAAGCGATATTAGCGGCTAAAGCAGGTGCTACGTATGTGTCTCCATTTATTGGAAGAATTGACGATAGCTCTTGGGATGGCATGGAACTCATTGGTCAAATCCGTCACATCTACGATATCCAAGGTTTTAAAACAGAAATATTAGCAGCGTCTATTAGGAATGCGCTTCATATTGTTAAAGCTGCAGAAGCAGGTGCAGACGTTTGTACCTGTCCGCTTGATTCTATTTTAGGACTTCTAAAACATCCTTTAACAGATATTGGACTTGCTAAATTTATTGAAGACGCTAAAAAAATGTAGTGGCTAAAAATTTTTAGACCCCACCAAATGGCCGCACTTGTGCGGCCATTTGTATTTAGTGCTTGTGTGCTTTTTTCTTGATCATGCCGCCCTTGGTATCTTTAACAGAAGTCATTACCACAAATGCAGTAGGGCTTATTTTTTCGATCTCGGTATTTAGTTTATTGATTTCTAATCTGGTAATAACGGTATAGATAATATCAATATCATCGCGTTCACCTCTTTTGCCAATTCCGTTGGCGCCTTTGTATACGGTAACACCTCTCCCCATGGTTTGAACAATCATGTCTTTGATTTCTTTGCAGTGCGATGAAACAATGGTTACACCAATGTATTCGTCGATACCTTCGATAATAAAATCAAGTGTTTTGGACGCCGAAAAGTAGGTGATCATGGAGTAGAGTGCCGTTTCGATAGATAATAAAAAAGCTGCGGATCCAAAAATGAGCACATTGATGACAATGATGATATCACCAATGGTAACCCCCATTTTCTTACTCACAAAAATGGCAAGTACTTCGGTGCCATCAATAACGCCACCGCCTCTGATGGTGAGGCCAATACCCGCTCCTAAAAAAATGCCCCCAAAAATTGACACGAGTAATTTGTCGTTGGTGATAATTGGAAAATGAACAAATGCAACACAAATACCAAGGCCAATAATGGCAAGTAATGTTTTGATGGCAAATGATTTTCCTAAAGTAAAATAACTTAAAAATATAAAGGGGATATTTATGAGTACTATTAATACCGATAAGGGTAGCTGCGTAAGTTCGGTGAGTAAAAGAGAAACACCTGTAACGCCCCCATCTATAAAATTATTGGGCAGTAAAAAGCCATTAAGTCCAAAGCCCGCAGCAATAATACCCATTATAATAAACAAGCTACTTTTGATTTCGGCTTTAATGGTTACCCATTTTCTTTTATAGTTTCTTGCCTTTTGAAATCTGGTATTGTGAGGGGTTGCTTCCATATAATTTTTGGTGTTTGAGGGCTTCGCGCTTTGATAAATTAGATAGTTGTGGATGCGCTTTCACAAATTTGATTACCCATTTTGAATCTGTGTAGGCATAGGCGCGTAATGCCCAGCCAATGGCTTTATTAACAAAAAATTCGTTGGTGTCAATACGGTTAACAATGTATTTTTCTAGTAGTTCCGTGTTGGTTTTTTCTTTGTAAGGTAGTTGAAATAAAATACTCATTCGTTGCAACCAAATATTACTAGCGATATTCCATTTTTGCGTAGTGGGTTCTAATAGTGCTGGAAATTTGATGAAATATTTTCCAATCACATTTGAATTGGTGGAATCTACGCTGTCCCACCAGCTTTTATGGGTGAGCATCCACTCAATGAGCGTTATTGTTTTGTTGGTCCATAGTTTGTGGTGAAAAGCAAGTAGTTCTATGGCAAAATAATGCAGCTCCCGCTGTGGTTCATTAAAAGCTTCTTTGATAATGCTTGATAGTTCTGTGTGGCTTGTTACTGGATAGTTTTTGTAAAAAGCCTTGCAAATACTTCGACGCTCTGGTGTTTGCAGTCCATAAAATTCAAACTGATGCAACAGGTATGCTTTAGCGCCCGCTGCTTTTGCAACATTGGCGCCTGCAGTAAATTCTTTTTTTATTTGAATAATATAAGGATGCGCCATACACTAGTTTATAACTGTACTACTTGTTTTGTTTCATAGCTTTTTTTAGCAGCCACTAGTACTTTCATAATGTTAATGCCTTCTTGAGGTGTAACGGGTACTGGTTTATTTTCTAAGATGGCTGCTGCTACTGCTTCATAATATTTCCCATAATCGCCACGCTCACTTTCTATAATCGTGCTCGTAATGATACCATCAGTATCGGTACTTAGCGTTCCATAGTTTTTAGGATCCTCTTTACCCCAATTTTCTCCACTCGGTTTGTGTCCTGCTAGTAATAAATCTTCTTGCACATCGGATCTGTTTTTTATAAAGCATCCCTTGGTACCATAAATTTTATAGCCGGGCCCTTGTTGCATAAACACCATGCCACTGGTAAGTAGTATGCGGTGGGTAGGGTAGTATAATAGGAGTGTGAAATAATCATCCACCACTGACACCGATCTTGTGATACGAAGGTCTGCAAATACAGCTGTAGGCATGCCCGAAAGTTGAATGGCCTGATCTACAAGGTGTGGTCCTAAATCTAGTAATACGCCAGCGCCTGGTGTAGGCTGTTCTTTGTGCACCTTAGGACTTAAGGTAGTGCGGTAACGTTCGTAAGAAATTTGAACGTCTAATAAATGTCCAATTTTATGTTGGGCAATTAGTTTTTGTATCGTTAAAAAATCGGCATCATATCGTCTATTTTGGTATATCGTTAAAATTTTTTGTTGCTGTGCTGCAAGTGCAGCAAGTTCTTCTGCTTCTTCTACGGTAACGGTAAATGCTTTTTCTACCACTACATGTTTGCCAGCAAGTAAAGCTTGTTTGGTATACGCAAAGTGTGTATCGTTGGGGCTGTTAACTACCACTAAATCGATACTTGGGTCGGTTAAGATTTCTTCGTAAGAAGCATAGGATGTAACGCCCGGGTATACGGCCTCTATATTTTTAGAAGAGCGTTCCCACGCGCCTGCTAGCATAAAATTTGGATTCAAGTGTATAAATGGCGCGTGGAACACACGACCACTCATACCAAAAGAAACAAGTGCTGTTTTTATCATGGCTTAAAGTTAAAAAATATCAGGGGTTATTAAAAAACAAAAAACCCTCTGAATTTTCAGAGGGTTTTTGTAAATCTTTAGAGGTGGTACTATCCAGCAACCTGCTTTCTAATAATATTTAACGCCCCACCCGCTTTAAACCACTCAATTTGTTGTTGGTTATACGTGTGGTTTGCCTCGATAGAGTCGGTTGAACCGTCTTTGTGTGTTAACACTAAAGTTAAGGGTGTACCTGGTGCAAAGCTAGTTAAGCCAATTACATCGATACTATCATCTTCCTGAATTTTATCGTAGTCTGCTTTGTTTGCAAAAGTTAACGCTAACATACCTTGTTTTTTAAGGTTTGTTTCGTGGATACGTGCAAACGATTTTGTTAATACCACACGAACACCTAAATGACGAGGCTCCATAGCAGCGTGCTCACGAGAACTACCTTCTCCGTAGTTTTCATCACCCACTACAATGGTACCAATACCTGCCGCTTTGTAAGCTCTTTGTGTATTTGGAACGGTATCAAATGCGCCCGTTAATTGATTTTTAACGCTGTCTGTTTTTTCATTGAAAAAGTTAACCGCACCAATTAACATGTTGTTAGAAATATTATCTAGGTGACCACGGAATTTTAACCATGGACCTGCCATTGAAATATGATCGGTGGTACACTTGCCTTTTGCTTTAATTAATAATTTTAAAGACTTAAGATCAGTTCCTTCCCATGCAGCAAAAGGATCTAATAGTTGTAAACGCTTAGATGCTGGATCTACTGCAACAACAACGCTAGAACCATCTATTGCAGGAGCTTGGTAGCCTGCATCTTCTACTGCAAAACCTTTAACTGGTAATTCGTCACCAGTAGGAGCGTCTAATTTTACTTGTTCGCCTTTATCGTTGGTTAAGGTATCTGTTAATGGATTAAATGTTAAATCACCTGCAATGGCAAGTGCCGTAACAATTTCTGGAGATGCAACAAATGCAAATGTATTAGGGTTACCATCGGCACGCTTTGCAAAGTTTCTATTGAAAGAATGTACAATGGTATTTTTTTCTTTTTTCTCTGCACCTACACGCTCCCACATACCAATACAAGGTCCACAAGCATTTGCAAATACTTTTGCACCAATTTGACTAAACACATCTAAGAAACCATCTCTTTCGATGGTATATCTTACCTGCTCAGAACCTGGTGTAATCATGTATTCGGCCTTTGTAGTAAGTCCTTTTTGTGCGACTTGTTTAGCAAGGCTTACTGCACGACTAATATCTTCGTAAGAAGAGTTGGTACAGCTACCAATTAAACCAACTTCAACAGTTGTAGGCCATCCGTTTGCAGCAGCAACTTCTTTCATTTTAGAAATTGGTGTTGCTAAATCTGGCGTGAATGGTCCGTTTAAGTGTGGCTCTAAAGTATTTAAATCGATTTCAATAACTTGATCAAAATATTTTTCTGGATTTGCATATACTTCAGCGTCTGCAGTTAAATGTTCTGCAATCGTATCTGCTAGTGCAGCAACATCGGCGCGGCCTGTCGAAGATAAATAACGGCTCATGCTAGCATCGTAACCAAATGTAGAAGTGGTAGCACCAATTTCGGCACCCATATTACAAATGGTTCCTTTACCTGTACAACTCATGCTAGTTGCACCTTCACCAAAATATTCTACAATCGCACCAGTACCACCTTTTACAGTTAAGATACCAGCTACTTTTAAGATAACGTCTTTAGGCGCTGTCCAGCCGTTTAATTTACCGGTTAATTTAATGCCAATAAGTTTAGGCCATTTTAATTCCCAAGCAAGTCCTGCCATTACATCACATGCATCTGCACCACCAACACCAATCGCAAGCATACCTAAACCACCCGCGTTAACGGTGTGTGAATCGGTGCCAATCATCATTCCACCAGGGAATGCATAATTTTCTAAAACTACTTGGTGAATAATACCAGCACCTGGTTTCCAAAAACCAATGCCATATTTATTTGATACAGAAGCCAAAAAATCATACACTTCTTTGCTCTCTGTTGTTGCTACTTGTAAATCTTGTTTGGCTTCTACTTTTGCAGAGATCAAGTGATCGCAATGCACAGTACTAGGTACTGCAACTTTTGGACGACCTGCTTGCATAAATTGTAACAATGCCATTTGTGCAGTTGCATCTTGCATGGCAACGCGGTCTGGTGCAAAATCTACATAAGAACCGCCTCTTTCAAAATTACTTGGAGATTGATCACCATGTAAATGTGAAAAAAGAATTTTTTCTGAAAGGGTTAGGGGTCTGCCAAGTGCTTCTCTAGCTGCATTAATTTTTGCAGGCATTTCTGCGTACACTTTTTTGATCATTTCAATGTCAAAAGCCA